>CAZUSB010000001.1:0-31230 GCA_964622895.1 uncultured Candidatus Saccharibacteria bacterium
CTGTTCAAGTTATTAAATACAAAAATGCTTATGCTTCAATTCAAAAAGGAGAGCCAACTATTAGTTATAGAGGCAAAACACTTGGCCAGTTTGATGCAGTTATTCCAAGAATTTCTTCTAATATGACAAGATACGGAACGGCAATTGTTCGTCAAATGGAGATGCAAGGGATGTATGTTGTGTCTAGCTCTATAGCGATTAACCGTACTCGTGACAAATTGCGAAGTATGCAGTTGTTGTCAAAAGCTGGCGTTGCTATTCCAAAAACTGTTTTTAGCCGAAATACAGCCGACATTGATGATTTAATTGAGATGGTTGGTGGTGTGCCGGTTATTATTAAGCTTGCAAGGGGCACCCATGGCAATGGTGTAGTGCTGGCGGAAAGTAAGCGCATGGCAAGATCTGCGCTTCAGGCTTTGTATCTACATAACGAAGATGGTACAAATATTTTGATTCAGGAATTTATTAAAGAATCTGCCGGAACTGATATTCGTGCTTTTGTGGTTGGTTCTAGAGTGGTTGCGAGTATGAAGCGCCAATCTTTAGATGATGATTTTAGATCTAATTTGCATAAAGGTGGTGCCGGCAAGGCTATCAAGCTAACGCCTGAAGAGCGCAAAATGGCTGTTCGTGCCGCCAAAGCTATGGGTTTACCGATTGCTGGTGTAGATTTAATGCGTAGCGCGCGAGGCCCACTGGTACTGGAAGTTAATGCTAGTCCAGGTTTTGGAATTGAAAAAGTGACAGGCCATGATGTGGCTACGGCTATTATTGAGTACGTAGAGCTTAACGCAAAACGACCCCAGCGTAAAGATAGGGTCGGAGCCTAGAAGGTATCTGATTGGGTGGTAGTGACACTGCTCATGCTATAATTAATCTATGATACAACTTGGTATGGCTATGGTTGTGGTGGCGACTTTATTGTTTGTCGTGGCTTTTATCTCAAAGCGCCGTTTTGGCTTGCTGGGCATGGCGTTGGCGTCTGGATCAGTCTTGAGTGGGCTGTGGGCACAATATGCAGGAGAAATTACCTCATTTCTAGGCGTGGAGCGAGCGTCATCAAACGAGGCGATGATCGGGGTGATTTTGATAATACTGCCAGCTATGATTACTCTGTTGCATGGCTATACTTATAAGACTTTGCTCGGACGTATTTTGGGTGCTTTGTCGTTTGCGATTCTGGCTGTAGCGTTTTTAAGCGAGCCGATGGGGTATGCGTTTGTCAATACTGGCTCTGCGGGTGAAATGGTGGCGATTTTTGACCAGTATCGTCATTGGATTGTTGGTGGCGGTATAATTATTGCGGTATTTGACCTATTGTTCAGTAAACCGAATTTATTTCCTAAAAAACGGTGATTGACAAAAGGGGGTATTTAGTGATAAATTAAGAAAGTTATGGGATCGTAGCTCAGGTGGTTAGAGCACCTGCCTTTTAAGCAGGGTGTCGTGGGTTCAAGTCCCACCGATCCCTCCATAATATCTTAGACGCTTCATTATGAAGGGTCTTTTTATTTGTCAGTATACTTAAAATTAGCTTAAAATTATGGTAAACTGATAGGGTGAGACGTTTCTTTTGGCGGCCGATACATGTTTCATGGCGAATTACCGTTTTTTGTATATTTTTTGTTATTGGGGTGATAATTGCCCGTTTTTGGAGTTTTGAAAATGGGTATTTATTCATTATTCTAGGCGGTGCGCTGTTTCTTGTTGGAATTACACTGCCTTTTAGGTGGGTTTTTATAGTGATGGCGATTTCGGGTGTGGTTTTAGGGGTCGTACGAGGAAGTTATTTGATGGCGCCACTAGTTTATTTTCAGGAGAATTTCAATTCATATGTGGAGATTGTCGGGGTGGTTGCTGACGACCCAGAGCTTTCAAAAGACGGCCGTATGCGTTTAAAAATTGATACTAAAAAGTTAAATACGCAATCGGTGCAAGGTTTGGTGTGGGTAGAACTGGCAAAAACAGTTAATACTAGACGAGGCGATGAATTGACTATTACGGGAGTCTTGCAAGAGGGTTTTGGTAATTTCTCGGCGATGATAAAAAAGGGCATTGTTAAATCTGCCGTTAGACCGACCCCTGGTGATATTCCGTTGACTGTTCGTGACTGGTTCGCCAGTAAGATTCGTCTCAGTATTACTGAGCCCCAGGCTAGTCTCGGAATTGGCTATCTAGTCGGTCAAAAAAGCGCCCTGCCGGGTGATTTATATACGGCCATGCAAATTGCCGGATTGACACATGTTATTGTGGCTAGTGGCTATAATTTGACGATTTTAGTGCGTTTTGCTCGACGATTATTTCAAAAAGTATCAAAATTCACCTCAACCGCTGTCGCCATAATGATGATTACGAGTTTTGTCGCTGTCACTGGAATTAGTCCAAGTATGAGCCGAGCAGGATTAGTGGCACTACTCAGTCTAATGGCATGGTATTATGGACGCAAATTTCATCCGGTGGTGTTGATAATTTTTGTCGCAGCGGTCACAGTAGCGTGGAATCCGTCGTATGTCTGGGGTGATATCGGTTGGATGTTGTCATTTTCTTCGTTTGTTGGTGTGATTATCTTGGCGCCACTTTTGCATAGATATTTATTTGGTGACAAGGAGCCGGGCGCAATTCGACAGGTTCTCGGCGAAACTTTCTCCGCGCAGCTCATCACATTACCTGTGATATTATTGGCGTTTGGAAAATTATCTACAGTCTCGTTGGTCGCCAATCTATTGATTTTGCCGTTTATACCACTTGCGATGCTGCTGACATTTATTGGAGGGCTCAGTGCTATATTTATGCCGTCAGTGGCGCCTATCGTTGGATTACCTGCAAACTGGTTGCTCGGCTATATGATAGAGGTTGCTATGAGGTTAGCAGAGCCTGATTGGGCACAAATAGATTTGGTGTTAAGCGTGTCTGGTGTCTTGGCAGTAGTTACGGGACTGAGTTTATTGATAATCTACTTGTCGCGACGCACTGCTTATGATTTACGAGAGTCAAATATTATCGTATAATAGGTATTAATAAAATATATTTATTACAAAATTACGGAGAAAAATATGTCAGGACATAGTAAGTGGTCAAAAATCAAGCGTGATAAAGGGGCGAATGATGCCAAAAGAGGGGCAGTTTTTACAAAATTAGGCAATCAAATTGCGATTGCGGCACGTGGTGGAACTGACCCGGAGTTAAACTCTGCGTTAGCTATGATTATTGAAAAAGCTCGTAGTGCCAATATGCCTGTGGCAAATATACAAAGGGCAATAGATAGGGTGGCTGATAAAAATTCTGCAGATCTACTGGAAATCACCTATGAGGGTTATGGACCCGGTGGTGTAGGTCTGATTATTGAAACAGCGACCGATAATCGCAATCGGACACTACCAGAGGTTAAAACCGCTCTAGCTAAAAACGGAGGGTCTATAGCCGATGCCGGTAGTGTCTCGTTCCAATTTGACAGAAAAGGTGTTATTCGGGTGCAGGCTACCGGGGAAGATGCGCTTTTGGCGGTACTGGACGCGGGTGCAGAAGACGCCGTAGAAGAAGAGGGCGAGATAGTTGTTTACACTGAATTGAAGGAACTGGCAAGTGTCCGAAACAAAATCGCCAAAGAGGGCATAAAGATAACAGAAGCTGAGCTAGAATATGTGCCAAAAACGACAGTTTTGGTGGAATCAGACGAGGTTGGTGAGAAACTGGGGCGTGTTTTGGAAGCTCTAGACGACCTAGACGACGTGGTAAATGTCTACACAAACGCCGAATCAACAGACTAAATAGCACAAAACTTAAAGAAACCTTAAAAATAGCTTGCATTTATATTAATGTGGGTGTATTATGTATATATGCGTAGATTGTTGCACAGAGCTAAATTGCTGATTATCTTGTTGATTGCTCTCGGACCTGGCAATACTCCCATGGCTTTGGCGACTGATACGCAAGTACTATTGAGTCAAGTGCAAGTGCGAAAAATTTCTGCCAACGACCGACTTTCGCGCTTGCACGAGGCAATAGTTATCAAAAATGATTCAGAGGATGATGTTGATATTACAAATTGGTGCGTTTATTATGCGAGTGTAGCTGTAGATTTTGCAGATGGTACTAAGCGAAAAATAGGCTGTTTTATACCAAAAGATAGTGGTGAGAAGATTTTCTTAAAAGGAGAGGGGTTGGTACGATTCGGATCATTCGATAATGATTTTTACGATCCGACAGTCTTTTATTCGCCTTCATTTAGTCAGGGACTGGGTAACGAAAAAGGTAAATTGTTATTGCTGAATGGTTCGGAGGAGAAAGATAGAGTAGAGTGGGGCGTTCACCCTGGAGCTTTCAAGTTGGCTGGTGAGGCTGTTTTTGGTCGCAAACTCAATGAAGCGGGACTGTTAGTGTATTCGGGTCTGTCACAAGATGATTTTGAAATAATTACCGAGGTAGACCTCACAACTGTTACGGGAACCTATAAGAAACAAGATGCATGTCTAGGCATTGAGGGTTTTCAAGATGAGGGAGATCCGTGCATAGTCAAAGAAGAGGAGACGCCTACAGAAGAACAGCCGAAACTAATTGTACCTACCGAACTCAAACATACGATACAAATCTCTGAGTTCTTGGCTAATCCAAAAGGGAGTGACGCCGGTAATGAGTTTATTGAAATATATAATTATGGGGAGGACGAGATTTCTTTGGCGCGCTATAGCATCGCGATAGAAGGGTCTACCGCAGCTACTAAAAAAGTCTATAAGCTGCCCGATATATTGATACGGTCGGGTGAGTATATTGCTATATATAATACTAACGAACAAAATTTTGCGTTGAATAATACAGCAGGAAAAATCAGCTTAATGTACGGTGAGGCGTTGGTCGATGAAGCTAGTTATACCAGCACAAAAGAGGGATATAGCTGGTCGCTTATAGGTGATGATTTTAGTTTAAGTTTGCCATCGCCAAATAGCCAAAATAGGCTAACAGATGCGATAGAAGCTATGAGTAAAACGCTACTGCAGGGGTCTACTATGCCGAAACCATGTGCAGAAGGACAAGAGCGTAATCCTGCTACCGGACGTTGTCGCAAAATAGCCACGGTTGCTGAGTCTGCACCATGCAAGGTGGGACAAGAACGAAATCCAGCCACTGGTAGGTGTAGAAATATAGCGCAAGCAAAAGTTCCTGCACCATGCAAGCCCGGACAAGAGCGCAACCCGACCACTAATCGTTGCCGTAATATCAAACGCACCACCCCAGAAAAAGTAACAGACGGAGTAAAGGTTATTGAAGTGCCGGAGTCTGGTACTAAATGGATTTGGCTAGCTGCCGGAATTGCGATGGCTGGGGTTTTGACCTATATAATTTGGGAGTGGCGAAAAGAAATTGGCTCATTTATCAAGGGCTTACGCATAAAGAAAAAGGGTAAATCTCTGAAATCGCCAAAGGATGACCTATAATGGAGACCAGATATGCGCATAATTGGAATAGACCCAGGTACAGGGATATTAGGCTTCGGAGTTATAGATATACTATCGCCTGTTAAAGCGAGACTGGTAACAGCTGGTGTTATTACTACTGCTCCACATACTCCTTTGGAGGACAGACTATTAGAGATTTACGAAGGTCTGACAGAAATAATCCACGAAACGAACCCGGACAGTATGGCTATAGAAAAATTATTTTTTGCACAAAATGTCACTACGGCTATTAGTGTCTCACACGCCAGAGGGGTGGCGATGCTCACTGGTAGGCAGTCATCTCTATCTATTCATGAATACACTCCGCTTCAAATAAAACAAACCATGACAGGGTATGGGAGAGCTAGTAAAAAACAAATCCAGGAGATGGTTCGAATTCGCCTAGGGTTAAAAGAGGTACCCAAGCCTGACGATTGTGCAGATGCACTGGCTACTGCTATGACGCACGCGTTAATGAGTCGCATAGATAAGCCACTGGGTTGAGGCGGTACGCAGGCAAATGAGTGTTATAATTAATATATGATAGCGCATGTTCTAGGGAATGTTTCTGAAAAGATGATCACCTCTGTGATTGTAGATGTTGGGGGTGTCGGCTATGAGATCAAGGTGCCACTAAACGACTATGAACGAGCTACACTAGATCAGCCGATAAAATATTACACCTATCATCACGTACGTGAGCAATCCCAGGAGCTATTCGGTTTTTCAAGTTTAGCTGGGAAAAAGTTGTTTGAATTATTAATAACGGTACAAGGTGTGGGGCCAAAAGCGGCGCTAGCAATTTTGAGTTTAGGTGACACAGAAACAGTCAGAAATGCCATTGCCAATGCTGATAGTAAATATATTACGCAGGCCAGTGGTATAGGCAAAAAAACAGCCGAAAGAGTAGTGGTAGATTTGTCAGACAAGGTAGGATTACCAGCTGTAGTCGGTACGACAGAGGCATCGCAGGCAGAACTCAATATAAATGATGAGGCGTTAGATGCATTGGTTGCGCTAGGCTATACGTTAAATGATGCTTCATTGGCGTTAAGCGACATAGACAACACCTTACCGACAGCCCAAAGAGTGACGCTGGCTCTAAAAAAACGCAACTCAAGATAAGTGGTATAATTAAGTTATGGCGATTGAGAGGATTGTAGATCCTGGTATTCATCACGAAGACCCAGGAACAGAAGAGCAAATTTTTGAAGTGACCTTAAGGCCGGCGACTTTTGCTGAGTATGTTGGTCAATCACGGCTAAAAAAGAATCTCAAACTTTCTATTGACGCTTCAAAAAAACGCGGCGAACCGATAGACCATGTTTTACTATATGGGCCTCCTGGGTTAGGTAAAACTACAATGGCTTCTGTTATCGCAAATGAAACCGGGAAAAATATTCGCATCACGTCAGGCCCTGCAGTGGAAAAAGCGGCTGATTTAGCTAGCATTTTGACGTCTTTGACTGACGGAGACATTTTATTTATTGATGAAATTCATCGTCTAGGACGTAATGTAGAAGAAATTTTGTACAGTGCGATGGAGGATTTTAAACTTGATATTGTAATTGGTAAGGGTCCAGGCGCACACAGTGTACGCTTAGATTTGCCGCATTTTACAATTATCGGAGCGACTACTCGCACCGGTTCATTGGCGGCGCCACTTCGCGACAGGTTTGGGCATATTCATCGCCTGGAGTTTTACTCGGTTGATGAAATCGGACAAATTATTAAACGAGCAGCCGGGATTTTTAATAGTCCGATAGATGATGAGGCGATTGAGCTTTTGTCAACACGAGTACGCTTGACACCACGCATAGCCAATCGTTTATTGAAGAGAGTCAGGGATTACGCGGATGTCAATGGAGATGGAACTATTGATCGTAAAACGACAACCAAAGCACTGGAATTATTAGAGATTGACAACAAGGGTCTAGACCCGGGTGACCGTAATCTTTTGGAGCAGATATTTGAAAATTATGGAGAAAATACTGTTGGATTGAATACCATATCGGCCTTAACTGGCGACGAAACAACAACGATTGAAGATTTTTATGAGCCGTATTTATTACAGATCGGATTCATTGAGAGGACGCCAAGAGGTAGACGGCTAACTAAAAAGGGAATAAGTCATTTAAGAGAAACGATAGTCTTAAAAGATAATAAAGGAGTCTAGAGATGGAGCCGGAAAAACAAAATACTCAAGTGCACATCGCTCGTTCCATGGAGCCAATAGAACCCGAGCTCAGTGAAGCGACCACCATTAAACATGAGAGATCTCTACAGGCATTTCCAGAACTTAACCTCAGTAGGGGCGAATATGTTGTGTTGTGTATTATGAAGCATCGGATTTCTTTGGTCGCACCGATGGGGGCATTACTTTTAGCTCTCGTTATATTGCTATTTGCTATTTTAAATATGGATCTGACTACTCAGTTTCTGATGCAGATAGGGCTAAAAGACGCTAAGTCCACCGAAATATACCCGATCTTGGGTTGGCTGATCGCACTTACACTACTGATTATGTACGCTACATACTATGTCTATGCACATAATCGGTTCATCTTAACGAATGAAAGTATCATTCAGGAGACGCAAAAAGGTTTGCTAAATCGTAATGAGCAGACTATAAGCCTAGATAATGTTGAGGATGCGAGCTATAGTCAAAAAGGTTTGATTCAGCAGATGTTTAATTATGGTTCGCTGCGTCTAAGTACCGAGGGAGATGAGACAACATATAGATTTAACTATGTCTATGACCCGCGAGGGAAAATCGCAATCTTAAATAATGCTGTTGAGGCTTTTAAAAGCGGACATCCAATACGGGACTAAGAAAAAGTCTAAACAATTAGCTTAATCACGGTTCTTTTTTATAAAATCATCTTCTTTTTCAAGCTCAGCTCGTAGTGTGTAACTTGAGCACTTGTTGTCTAGGCAGTCTGTTGGTTCGTAGCGATACTCACTACCCTCCTCGCCTACCATTACATCATTGCGGTCTTTTAATAAAGACTCAGGAACAGACGGCATGTTTTCTGTAGTTAATTTAGTAGGATAATAGTTGTGGTCACGAAAGTGCACTTCTTCAAGTGTGTAATACATCGAATTAATGGCGGTTTTTCTAGTGGCATCACGGTTCTTTGCTTGTAAATTGTTGAATTGTATAATAAATAATACTGCCAAGATCGCAAAAACCAATGCGATAACGATTATTTCTATAACTGTAAACCCAGATGAAAATTTTCTTTTGTTCATATACTCTATTGTAGCATTTTTTAGTGATATAAAGTATAATTAGAAGAGTAAATAAGGAGAGGAATATGGCGAAAAGTACCAAAAAGACCGCAGTGACAGAAAATACCAAACCCCAAAAAGACGATGCTCGTACAAAAGCATTAGGATTAGCGCAAGAACAGATAAATAAGCAGTTTGGTGATGGCGCGATACGTAGACTGGGCGACTCAAAAACCGTAGATGTAGAGTTGCTATCATCAGGTGCGTTGAGTATAGACTTGGTGTTGGGCGGAGGCTACCCAAAGGGTAGAATCATAGAAATTTTTGGCCCAGAATCATCAGGTAAAACTACACTAGCACTACATGCAATAGCCGAAAATCAAAAAAATGGCGGGACAGCAGCTTTTATAGATGCAGAGCATGCACTTGATCCTGCTTATGCTCGCAAACTTGGAGTAGACACTGAGAACCTTTTGGTGTCCCAGCCAGATAATGGCGAGCAGGCACTAGAAATTGTAGAAACACTAGTCAGGTCAAACGCAGTGGATTTAATTGTTGTTGACTCGGTGGCAGCTTTGGTTCCACAGGCTGAGATTGATGGAGATATGGGAGATAGTCACATGGGCTTGCAGGCTCGATTGATGAGTCAGGCTCTGCGAAAATTGACTGGGATTATCAACAAAAGCAAAGCAACAGTTATCTTTATTAATCAAATCCGGATGAAGATTGGTGTTATGTTTGGCAACCCAGAAACTACAACTGGTGGTAACGCCTTAAAGTTTTATTCATCGGTGCGTTTAGATGTACGACGGATCGGACAGATAAAAGAAGGCGAGAGTATCAACGGCAACCGCACTAAAGTTAAGGTTGTTAAAAACAAGATTGCCCCACCATTTAGAGTGGCTGAATTTGACATAATGTACAATGAGGGTATTTCTCGCACAGGTGATGTACTGGATCTAGCAGTTGCAAATGAAATAGTTGGCAAGGCTGGCGCGTGGTTTGATTACGACGGAAGTAAAATCGGCCAAGGTAGAGAGGCCACCAAAAGATACCTAAAAGATAATCCTGAAGTGTTAGCAAAGATTGAAAAACAAGTTCGGGATAAAGTTTTTAGCGAAGAAGTTTAACTTTTTTTGATCCAGGACTAAGCGATGAAAGTAACAAAATTATCATCACAGGTGAAAAATCCTGACCGTATAAATGTGTTTATTGATGATAAGTATACTTTTAGTTTAGATATCTCACAAATCACAGACTTAAGAGTAAAGGTTGGTCAAGAGTTAAACCAAGAAGAGGTTGATCAACTAAAAAAGGAAGGGGAATTCAGCAAGTATTATCTTCGGGCGTTAAACTATGCGCTGATTAGACCGAGGTCTGAACGGGAGATTAGAGATTATCTTTATAGACAGACACGCACTCGGTATTACCTTGTCAAAGGTGAGCGTCGCGAAAGAATCGGCATGACACCTGCATTGACCGAACGAATTATTGATAAATTAGTGGAAAAAGGCTACCTAGACGACGAGGTGTTCGCACGCTATTGGAATGAAAACCGCAATCTCAAAAAGGGCATTAGTCAAAAAGTTATGAGATTAGAGTTGATCAAAAAAGGTGTGTCAAGTCACATTATTGATAGTGTATTAGAGGGGTCAGAGCGAAATGATCGCGAAGAGCTAAAAAAGGTGATCATAAAAACTCAAAAAAGATACAGTGACCATAATAAATTTATAAAATACCTAATAAGCAAAGGGTATAGTTATGATTTGATTCAAGAGTTATTGGCAGAATCAGACGATGACTGAAGCTCATGCGCAAGTGTAGGTCTGCGAAATGGATTTATGATCGGCTCCGTATTGATAATAGGTGTAACGTCTTTTAGTTTGGTGGCGGTAGCTTTTACAACTATAGTTGTATTGTTTATCTCTAAAATCTGTGATCGGTGGATAAGTAGATCGGTAGTGGTAAGTCTTGCTATGCCTGTTTTTAAAACACGTAATTGCATGATTGTAAAGTTAAGTACGTTAACCGTATAGCCATTAACCTTACCTAATTTTTTGCCAAATTCATCTACTACTCCTAGTCCTACTGGATCAAACCCTAGTTCAAATAAGTCTTTTTGAGAGATAATATCCTCTTCGAGCATTATCTCGTCGGCGCTGTCTACAATCAGGCCAAGAGGAGAATATTCTCTGATTTCATTGGTGCGCATATAAGAATTTTGAGTCTGGTCACTAAGTAGAGGTCCAGTTAGGCGAAAAGCAACAATTTTGAGGTTGGTTGGATTAATGATGGCCAAATCAGTCCGTGCTAACTCAACACCAGTTTGTAGACTCAAGACAGGTGCGTTTAGTAGTTTTTCGCCAAATATTAGCATAAGCCTATTATAGCATTAAAACAGAGCCTACTCAGCAAATGGATTGAGACGTCCTTGATCGGAGATATCTGGTGCGGATGTAACATTGGAAGCAGAGGTTAGTCCTCGTAGGTGGGTTGCGGTTTGACTGTCAAAAGATTTTAGCTGATTTTCAGTGTTGCCACCTACCGGAGCGCCTGACTGTGCAGGGTTTATTTGTATATTTTCTGCAATTATTGCATTAAAACCGATAACTACGGCTACTGCGAGCGCCAATATAAAAATAGTAAAGATAGCATAATGCGATTGTTTAATTAACTTAACTAACTTGTTCATTTTGTTTGCACTCCTATAGACATTGAGTCTAGTGATACTTTGTCGCTATCTGTACCGGTGATTGTGACCTCTGTCAGGTACATAATGGGTAAGTTATTTTCAAGTAGTTTAATAAATTGCAGGATCGACTTCATCGAAACTGGCGTCGAGGAGTTTATCTTTATTATGTTGTCTTCATTTTTTTGTCCGGCACCTCCTGAGATATTGGTGTCATTGTCATTGCTATTGCCATAGGAAATGCTAGAGATGTGTAGCCCGGTGAGACTAGCATATCTATTAATGTCATCTGTGCCGACGGACTGAACCTCTTGAGGAGAAACAGATAAACGAGGAGTGATATTTAAAATATCAGCGTATTGTTGGTTCTGTGTAGTTATTGCATCAATATTTTGTATGGGTGCATTTTCTTTTTGTAGGTTTTCGATAGACTGATTGGCTGATTGTGCCGCTTTGGTCAGATTTTGATACGCATAATAAATACCTCCACCAACGCTAATCAATAAAACAAATAGCACTACAATAAGTAAGGAGTCTAGTGTCTGAACTGGTGGGCGAGTTGATTTTTTCTTTGCCATTATTTTAGGGCTCCTTGGTCAATTGTGAGATTTAAAACTGCGGTCACAGGATACTTTGGATCAACGGCATCAGTACTATCAGTGTTGATAGATTCAATAGCTATCTTGGTGAAAATATCTTTATGTTGCTCTAATCCTGCTTTTGTGCCTGAAATGGCGCTAGTTGTGGTTGCAAAAAGTTGAATTTTAACTGGTTCTTTCATGGTCTGGCTAGAGAAGTCTAATTTTTTGACGATTACCCCTTTTGGTAAGCTGCTTGAAAATGCAGTCAGTAATTTGAAATATGATGGGTGAGTCAAACTAGTTTTGGCGGAGGAAAGGGCAGTCTGGATTGAAGTGGCTTCAGCTTGTGCAGACTGCTCCTGATTTATGCGCCCTTGGTCTTTTTGTGCGGCAGTGGTTATCTGCTGCTCGTTGGACTTCTCAATATTTTGTATTTGTATGGTCATTCCGACATAGTATACGGCCACAAATGCTCCGACAGTCGCTAATACAAATATATATTGCATTAATATAGAATTACGCTTGGCTAATTTTAACTTGAAACGAGTAGAGTAAGGCAATAGGGTTATCATTAGAAAGTTACCTCCCTTGGTGGAATGCAGCTAAGTCCAGCCACGGCGATCAGTTGGGGCTTGAGTTGTTTGTGGGGTTCATCAAGATTCGCAAAATCCAGTTTTTGCCATGGAGCTGCTACGCGCGCGGCAATTAATAACTCGTTTGTCATGTATTCTCCTAATCCAGGCATGTTTGCTCCATTGCCAACAATAAGTAGTTGTTCAAACTTCGTATCAGGCGAAACACGATCAGCATAGTAACGCATCACTCGACGTATCTCTCGTGTAATATCTTCTAGGCTTGGCTCAACTGCTTGTTTAATTGATTTTTGTCGATTACCGGCATTTAAGCCATTTAAGACTTTTAACTGATAAGCGTTCTCAAGACTGACGCCTAATTTTTTTGAGATATTTAAAGTAAAGGTGTTACCGCCGATGCCGACACCGCCTGTCACTCTGACCATGCCACCATCTAATATTGCGATGTCAGTAGAAGAGGCACCAACATCCAAAATGACAGTCGGCAGATCTGCGCTCTCGGTCTTTTTCAGGACTCTTGCGATTGCATTGATATTAGGTTCTATCATTATCGGTAGTATCTTTGATTTTTTGGCTGCAGCAAAAATACTGTCAATATATTTTTTTGGTGCTGCGTTAATCAAGACAACAATATGAGTCTTGTTGCGCTCTATCACTTGATAATCAATGTATAGAGTATCACTAGGAAGGGGTATATATTGATCTACCTCAACTAAAACGGCATCTTTAAGATTTTTTTCAACCTTACGAGGAATCGTAAATGTACGAGAGAATGTTTTTACGGTAGGGATGCCGATAATTGCACGTTTTGAAGGTAGGTGCCCCAACAAATCTTTGGTTAGTAGAGTAGAAATCTGTTCACTAATATAGTCGTCTTCAGGATTTTCTAGTGCCTCACTCATCTTTTTAGGGCTAATGTCGACAGACCCATAAGATGTGACAGTGAATTTCTTTGCATTAACAGACATAGCCTTAATAGACGTACTGCTAATCTCTAGTCCGAATATTGGTTTATCTCTGTAAAATAAAAGCTTTGTCATCTTGCCCACACGTAATACATATCTTCTTCAATTATAACATAAGAGGTACGATTTTTGATTTACTAACCCTTAATATTTTGTGACATTTGAGCAATCGGTACCATAACACTTGCAGCGACTAGTCCAACCATACTACCCATGATGACGATCATGGCTGGTTCTATGATAGAGCTAATACTATTAATGGCGACGTCAACCTCTTCATCATAATAATCAGCAACCTTTACCAAGATAGTGTCAATCTGACCCGTCTCTTCACCAGCTGCTAGCATCTGAGAAACAATTGGTGGAAAAAGGTTAGTGTCTTCAATCGCTTTTGATAAAATAGCACCATTTTTGACTTTCTCGGCAACGTCAGCCAGCGCGTCAGAGTAAATGACATTTCCCACTGCCCCTGAAGTTACTTCAATTGCTTCAAGTACAGCCACACCGGCGCCCATTAATGATGAAAATGTTCTAGTAAAGCGTGCTACGATTACTTTATTAACTAGGGGTCCAACTCCTGGTATAGTTATTATAAATTTATGCCACCATTTTTTCCCTTTTGGTGACTTTATAAAATAGCGAAAACCAAGCGCTACGGCAATCATGCCCGCCAAAACGATATACCAATAACTGACAATAAAAGAGCTAATACCCAACATGGCAACTGTTAGTGCTGGTAGAGGCTTGTCTTCTCCACTCAGTTCACTCACGATGGAGCCTATTTGAGGAATGATGAATATCATAAGTCCGAAAAATGCAGCGATTGTTACGCCCAATAATACCATCGGGTAGGTCATGGCTCCACGAATTTTGCGATTCATGCTAGCGCTGCGTTCTTGTTGTACGGCTAAGCGGTTGAGGATTTCATCTAATATTCCAGCTGTCTCTCCGGCCTTTACCATGTTGACGTAAACATCATTAAATGTAGCGGGGTGCTTTGCAAAGGCCTCACTCAGAGACGCACCAGCTTCAATGTCTGTAATGGACTGATTTAGGATAGATTTTATGGGGGAGTCTTTGGGGACGTGAGACGACAATGAATTTAATGAACGGATAAGTGGCACCCCTGCTCCAATCATGACACTTAGTTGCCTTGTTAAAATGACCAAGTCATGACTTTTAATTTTTTTCTCGTAAGTCGGGAGGGATATATTTTTGCCTATTGCGTTTTTGGCAGGAATAATTTTAACTGGCCTGAGGTCTTGAGCAACCAGTGCTTTAATGACGGCCTGTCTGTCTTCCTGCTCCACAGTTTCTTTGACTAGTTCATCATTCGCGGTCAGAGCTTCATAATAAAATAATGCCATATTTAATTCCTAACAACTCGCATAACTTCTTCTACTGTCGTTTCGCCACGAAGACATTTTATAAAGCCGTCCATAGTCATGTCTACCATGCCATCTTTGAGTGCCTGCTTGTTTATTTCTTCGCTAGTAGCGTTAGCAGTAATTAGGCGTTGAATAGCTGTCGTGTTATTGAGTGCTTCATAAATACCGCGTCGTCCTTTGTAGCCAGAGGTAGAGCCTTGGGCGTTATCTTTTTCGTCAGCTTTCCAAAATGTTTTAATAGTTTTTCCGTCAGTACTGAGGGGTAGGTCGCCGCCAATGCCACCAGCCTTCGCTTGTTTTTCTAGCTCGTGAATACGCACCATATCTTTTTCGTAAGAAAGACCAAGAGATGACATGATTGATTTAATTTCAGTTTCAGATGGAGAGTAGGCGATACGTGTCTCGGGGTTAAGTCTCCGTACGAGTCGTTGACCGATAGCTAGTTTTACGGTACTAGCTATTAAGAACGGTTCAACGCCCATGTCTAGTAGACGGGGCAAGGAAGTCGCAGCGTTATTTGTGTGAAGTGTACTAAAGACAAGGTGACCAGTTAGTGCTGCTTGAATACCAAGTCCGGCTGTCTCGCTGTCGCGAATCTCACCGATCATAATAATATTAGGATCTTGGCGCAAAAGTGAACGCAGTCCATTAGCAAAAGTCATACCGGCCTTAGGATTCGTCTGAGTTTGATTAACTCCTGGTATTTTATATTCAACTGGATCTTCGACGGTAGAAATATTGACCTCAGGAGTATTTAGGATCGTTAAAATACTAAAGAGGCTAGTAGATTTTCCTGAGCCGGTTGGACCAGT
The DNA here is from genome assembly GCA_964622895.1 of uncultured Candidatus Saccharibacteria bacterium. Lineage (GTDB taxonomy): Bacteria > Patescibacteriota > Saccharimonadia > Saccharimonadales > Saccharimonadaceae > JAGOZV01. Next base: position 15,692 of record CAZUSB010000001.1, read on the forward strand.
CACTAGAATCATACCGTCTGGTTCAGTCATTGCCGCGGTTGTTAGCTGTAAAGCCTCTCCCCAGTAGCCAAGCTCTCCTAGAGAAACTGCTTGATTGGACTCGTCAAGAATACGAATAACAATCTTTTCTCCATCTGCTACGGGCAACGTGCTGACACGAAGAGCAAAGCGTTTGCCACCAAGATTAATCTTAAAACGACCATCTTGAGGTACGCGGCGTTCATCGATTTTTAGATTGGAAAGAATTTTCACTCGACTAGCCAAGGAGTGTTGAACGTTTATCGGCAACCTGTTAACCTCTCTCAAGACACCATCAATACGATAACGCACCATGATAAAATCTTCTCGCGGTTCAATGTGGATGTCACTGGCGTTAGAGCGAATGGCATATTCTAAGAGAAGGTTTATTGTTTTGGCGATTGGTGAATCTTCATCAAGGTCTTTGTCTACGATAGGATTCTCACTATTATCTTCTCGTTGAATGTCAATAACTTCATCAAGCTCTTTGTCTACGTTTGCCCTGTAGGCGCCAAGGGCAGACAGTATATTACTGGATGGAGCGATGTAGATTTTAGCAGGCTTACCCAGTGCTTTCTCGATAAAGTTTATGGCCACCACGTCATCAGGATCGTCCATAGCCAGATGAAAATTACCATCTTCGTCTTGTTGAAATAAAACTACATTATATTGACGAGCAGTTTGTTCTGGTATCAGAGACAAGACTTCAAAAGGAATCTTGCTGGTGGTTAGCTCTATAAATGGAATGCCACTGTATTTAGAAAAAGCTTGCGCAAGGGAGTGGTCGTTGATAATACTGCGTTGTTCGGCTAGGGTCTGGATGGGTGTATCTAATCTAACTGCCTCATTAGCAAGCTCATTAATTTGCTCTTCAGTAGCCACACCACTGCGTACGAGCACCTTCTTAATGGTTTCGTCTGAAATACGCATACTGCAATTCCATTATAGACTATCGTGGTATAATTAACCATAATGAAAATGCAGATAGCGACAGAAAGTGCTCAAATTCAACTCGGAAAAAAAATCGGCCAACTACTTAAAGGTGGAGAATTGATAGAGCTAAAAGGTGACATTGGTACAGGAAAGACCACGCTTGTAAAGGGTTTCGCCCAGGGGTTATTAATAAATGAAGACGTACAGAGCCCCAGTTTTACTATTAGTCGTTTTTATAAAAATAATAAAGGGCTGAATTTGTTTCATTATGATTTTTATAGATTAAATGATGCCGGCATTATGAAAAACGAAATCGCTGAGGTAGCAATAGATGGTAATAATATTGTCGCAATTGAGTGGGCAGGTGCGGTAAAAGATGTTTTACCAGAGAAAAGAATTATCATCAATATTTCTCATCAGGAAAACGGCAGAAAAATTGTCATTGATGCGCCTGATGATTTTGCATATATTTTGGAAGGGCTTAAAAAATGAAAATGTTATTAAATACCAGTAGCTCGAAGACTGAGTTGATTTTAGTCACAAAGACTAACCAACAAGTCAATTATCAATGGGAGAGCGGGCGAGAGTTGTCAAAAGATTTATTGAAATACATGAAAGAACGATTGAACGAAAATGGCGCGGATTTTTCTGACCTAACCGGACTTGGATTTTATCGAGGGCCAGGTAGTTTTACTGGCTTAAGGATCGGTGTTACGGTTATGAATGCTTTATCTTATGCTTTAAAAATTCCGATTGTCGGATCGACTAATGATAATTGGATTTCTGATTGTGTGATAAAACTTGACGATAGCAAAAATGATCAGATGCTGACGCCTTTTTATGGCGCTGAAGCAAATATCACCAAGCCGCGTAAATGATTCTTATTTTTACCTTGCAAGTTATTCTCTGCGAGACTACAATAGACTATAGGTTGTAAATGTAACAACCTATGAATAAATATTAATTTTGATAGATGTGATTGTTTTTGTTATACATTAAAGTCAAGACGAACACTTGGCCAAGAACGATCTTTAGGGAGGAAAAATGGAAATTGTATTAGCCGTCATTGGTATAGTGGCAGGTGTAGGTGGTACCCTTGCGTATGAAAAATCACGAGGCACTACAGGCAAAGTCAAGGGTGACAAATTAATTGACGACGCAAAGTCAAAAGCTAGTGATATATTAGTTAAAGCAAAAGAAGAGTCGGTAAATATTGCCAATGAGATGAAAAAGGAAGAGAACGAACGACGCAAAAATTGGCACAAAACGGAGACCCGTCTTGCGGAGCGCGAAACTAGCCTAGATAAAAAACTGGATGATATTGACCTTAGAAACGAGAATTTACGCAAACAAGAAGCAGATGTTGATGAGCTAAAAAATGAAATTCGCGAAATTAGAGGGCGACAGCAAGAGAAGCTAGAAAAAATCGCCAGACTATCAAAGAAGGATGCTACAGATAAGCTTCTGCAGATGACAGAAAAAGATATAAAACAAGACATGGTGGGTCTAATAAATAAACTGCAAAAAGATACCGAAGAAATCGCCGAAGAAAAAGCCCAGATGATTTTATTAACCGCCATGGAAAGAATGTCTTCTGAGGTGACAGCGGAGCGAACAGTGACAGCTCTAAAGCTAGCTGACGAAGAGATGAAGGGACGGATCATCGGAAAAGAGGGGCGAAACATCCAAGCGCTTCAAAGAGCAACCGGAGTGGACATTTTAGTTGATGACACACCTGGCATGATTGTTTTAAGCTCTTTTGACCCGGTTAGACGTCAGGTTGCACGATTAACCTTAGAAATGCTAATGAAAGACGGACGAATTCACCCTGGACGGATTGAAGAGGTTGTCGAAAAAGCGCAAAAAGCCATAGAAAAAGAAATTATGCGAGCAGGCGAAGACGCAGCTCGTGAAGTTGGAGTGATTGGTCTACCGCGTGAGCTTGTTCAGTTAGTTGGCGAACTAAAATATCGTACTAGCTACGGACAAAACGTTTTGCTTCATAGTGTAGAGATGGCGCACATTGCCGGCCAGATAGCCGAAGAGATTGGTGCCGATGTACGCATAACCAAAACTGCTACTCTGCTGCATGATATGGGCAAGTCGGTTACACATAAGATTGAAGGTAAACATCATATTATTGCCGCAGAACTCGCTCGTAAATACGGGCTTGATGAGCGAATTGCCCACGCCATAGAAGCGCATCATGATGATATAGATCCGACAACCCCTGAAGCAGTCATCGTTCGGGTGGTTGACGCTGCCTCTGCAGCAAGGCCAGGTGCTCGGAATATTAGTGCTGAAAACTTCGCTGATCGTATGCGTGAACTTGAAAACGTTGCTACTAGTTTTTCTGGAATTGACAAGGCTTACGCTATTAGTGCCGGACGTGAGATTCGAGTGATTGTTAGCCCAAAGGATATCGATGACTTGAGCGCAATTAAATTAGCTCGTGATATCGCTACCAAGATTGAAAGTACTATGCAATATCCTGGGACTATCAAGGTCAATGTGATTCGTGAAACCAGGGCAACAGAATACGCAAAATAAGTGTGGTAAAAATAACATAAGCATTTCGTGATTGTGGTCACGAAAAAGCAATAATCTGCATTGACACGCTATATATAAGGGCATATGCTGGTTGTAGTACGCTATATATAGCGCATTAAAAACCAATAATTAGGAGGGGTATGTACTTATCAATCAGAAAACGCAACGAAGTTGTGGTAGACTTTGATGTCTCAAAAATCAAAATAGCTTTGCAAAAAGCTGGGGAAGCTACTGGCGAATATAATGAAAAGGTCGCAATAGAATTAGCTGATAAAGTTTTAGCTCGTGCCTTAAAGACAATCAAGCAAGAGATTCCAGATGTTGAGCAGATTCAAGATATCGCAGAAGACGTCTTGCTAGTATCAAAATACAAAAAAACTGCAAAAGCTTATATCATTTATCGCGATCAGCACGACAAGATGCGTAAGATTGCCATAGACAATCACATAGATTTGATGGACTCATACCTTGGCGATTTGGACTGGTTGATTAAAGAAAATAGTAATATGGGCTACTCTTTGCAGGGATTAAATAACTATATTTCTTCGGCTGTCACAAAAGATTACTGGTTAGATAAAATATATGCTAAAGAAATTGGAGAAGCACATCGTGCAGGAGATATGCACGTACATGATTTGAGCCTACTTTCAGTATATTGTGTCGGCTGGGATTTGTTGGATCTACTCCGTGAAGGCTTTACAGGAGTACCAGGAAAAGTTTCTAGTAAACCAGCTAAGCATCTGCGATCTGCACTTGGACAGATAGTCAACTTCTTTTACACATTGCAAGGTGAGGCGTCTGGTGCTCAAGCCTTTAGTAATTTTGATACACTACTAGCGCCATTTGTTCGCGCAGACAAATTAAGTTACAAGGAGGTCAAACAGGCTTTACAAGAGTTTGTCTTCAACGTAAATGTGCCGACACGAGTTGGTTTTCAGACACCATTTACTAATATTACTTTAGATTTAAACGCGCCTGAATATTTAGCTGGTAATCCTGTGATAATTGGCGGTGAGATGCAAGATACAAATTATGGCGACTATCAAGAAGAAATGAATATGTTTAACCGTGCGCTACTTGAGGTTCTGGTTGAGGGAGATTCAACTGGGCGTGTCTTTACTTTCCCGATTCCTACCTACAACATCACTAAGGATTTTGATTGGGATAACCCGGTGATTGAAGATTTATGGAAAGCGACTGCAAAATACGGAATCCCTTATTTTAGTAACTTTATCAATAGTGATATGGATCCGGGTGACGCTCGATCTATGTGTTGCCGTTTGAGAATAGATAACCGCAAGCTAGAATATCGTGGTGGCGGATTGTTTGGTTCAAATCCAATGACTGGCTCAATTGGCGTGGTGACCTTGAACCTACCGAGACTGGCGATGAAATCAAAAGATAAAAAAGAATTTTATAAGGGCTTGGATCGCTTGATGGTCTTAGCGAAGGAAAGCCTAGAGGTGAAGCGAAAAACATTAGAACGTTTAACCGAGGCTAATCTTTATCCTTATACCAAGTATTATCTAAGGAGTATCAAAGGCTCCATGGGAAATTATTGGACAAATCATTTTTCTACGATTGGACTGGTTGGCACAAATGAGGCTGCGTTGAATTTGCTCGGAAAAGATATCGGTACTGATGAGGGCAAAAAATTTGCCGAGGATGTCTTGGATTATATGCGTGATAGGCTGGTTGATTTTCAAGAGGAGACGGGCAATAACTATAACTTAGAAGCAACACCAGCTGAAGGCACAACTTATCGGTTGGCGCAAATTGACCAAAAGGATTTTGATAAGCCTCATTTTGCAAATGGCGTAGGCAAGGAGCCAATCGCACCTTTTTATACAAACTCAACTCATTTGCCTGTAAATTATACTGATGATTTGTATGAACTGCTAGAATTGCAAGACGAATTGCAAACAAAATACACCGGGGGGACAGTCATACACTTCTTCTTGGGTGAGCAAGTTGATGATCCAAGTCTGATTAAAAAATTAGTTAAAAACATTTGTGAAAATTATAGTTTGCCCTATTTCACATTTAGCCCGAGCTTCTCTGTTTGTGCTAATCACGGCTACCTGAGTGGTGAGCATGAATTTTGCCCTAAGTGTAACGAAAACTGTGAGATTTATTCACGAGTTGTAGGGTTCTTAACTCCAACTCATCGTTGGAACGATGGCAAGCAATCAGAGTTTGCCATGCGCAAACATTATGAAAAAGCAATAAAATGAAAATCGGGGGTATTCAAAAACTATCTTTAGTTGACTACCCTGGAAAAACCAGTGCGGCAATATTCACAATCGGTTGCAACATGCGCTGTGGATATTGCCATAATCCCGAGCTAGTTTTACCTGAGCGCTACGCCGATAGTATTCCCGAAGATGATATCCTAGAGTTTTTAAAAAGACGAGTCGGCAAGCTAGAGGGCGTAGTAGTTAGCGGTGGTGAACCGACTATGCACGAAGATTTACCAGATTTTTTCGCTAAACTAAAAAAACTTGGTTTTTACACAAAACTAGACAGCAACGGCACACATCCGCAAATGATCAAAGAACTGATTAATAGACAATTGATTGATTATATTGCGATGGACGTCAAAGGGCCTTTGGAGAAATATCAAGCGATTGTCGCTTATCCTGTAGATACTGACGCAGTAAAAGCTAGTATACAGCTAATTATGGATTCGGACATAGATTGCGAGTTTCGCACGACGGTTGTCAAATCTCAGTTAATTTTTGACAAGAATAAAAAAGATGACTTTGACGCAATCGGTCAGTTAGTGAGAGGAGCTCCGAGGTTTGCATTGCAAAAATTTCGCACTGGTCGGACATTAAATCCTCGTTTTGAAAGAGAAACAACCTATTCGGATGAAGACTTTCAGTTGATAAAAAATAAAATGGAACAATATGTAGATAAGTGTGTGGTGCATTAGGAGTTTAAGGTGAGTCAGAAGTTGCAAGCAAAAGTTTTGAAAATTAAACAACAGACACCAGATGTTTGGTCTATAGATTTTCTTGTAGATGGCAAGCCCCTGCCGGCAGAGGCTGGACAATATATCTCGGTGTTTTTTGACGAGACTGATGTAGCTGAAGGCAAAGCCTATAGTTTGTCTAGTTCACCGACCGACCCTACCTCACAAATCACCGTTAAGCGAATCGGGCTATTCTCTGGCAAGTTGACGGACCTAAAAGAGGGCGATTTTTTTACTATTAGTCCGGCTTATGGATTTTTTGAGGCGTTTTTAGGAGAACCGGCAGTTTTTATTGGACAGGGAGTTGGGATTTCACCTCTATTTAGTATTATCTGCGATGAGATAAAACGCGACACGTCAAGGACTATGGAATTACATTACAGCAACAAGACAGAAAATGACATCATTTTTCATAGTGAGTTAAACGAGTTTAATAATAGAGAGAAATTAACTACAAATTTTTATATCACAAGACAAAAGGACAGCGCTTATGAAAAAAGGCGTTTTTCTGTAGACGATTTAAAGAACCTGTCTGACGAAACTTGTTTTTATTTATGTGGCACGACAGATTTTACGAGATCTGTCTGGCGTCAGCTTGTCAAGAAAGGTGTCAACGAAAACCAAATATCGGTAGAAGTGTTTTTTGGAGCAAATGATGGAAATTAAAACCGCCGAACGCTTGCCGGATGTGGATACTGAGGCTCCAGTTGAAATGCAGACGGATGTTGAAACTCCACAAGATCTTAATCAAATTGATGCTAGTAGGGAGACTGAAAAAAATGAAACTTCAGAGAAGCCGATTAAGACAGATTTTTGTCAAGATGTTGGCAGGATTGCTTGTGCAGGTTGTCCTTTTTTGAAGCTATGCATGCCTGAGAGTGACGATAATTTTATACCATTTGAGGAACCTGCGCAGGAAGAAGTCGTGGTGACAGAGATTGAAAGTTTTATAAAGGAGCTTGAAGATTTTGATTTTGCCGACAAAAAGATTCCTACTGTTGAGGTGGTGAGGGTGCCGAAGATAGAGAAAGAAACTAAAGTAGAAATTATCTCAATAAAGCAGGAGGTAACGAAACCTGAAACTGAATCCCCACTACCGAATAAATCAGATGTTGTCGAGAACAAAGATACTGAGAGTTATAGCTATTCTATGACACTTGAAAACTTTGCACAGGTAGAGACTGTCATAACTAAGGAGGAAGTTGGTGTGACGAAGGAGAAGGTGGAGGTGGTATATGATACGAAAGAGGAATCTGGGTCTAAGACAGAATATGAGACAAAGAAGTATATTCCTGATGTCGTAGTTGCTAAAGAGAAATCTGTTGTTGAAACTGAGAAAGAGTCTAAAATTGAAAGCATCACGATAAAGCCGAAAGAGGCGAGACAAAAAACAGAGATAGAGGTTAAGATTATTGAGCCTGAAGTTAATCAACCACAACATACTGTAAGGCAACCTCAACTTAATTCGATAAGATTTCAACCTAAATACAAAAAAACAAAACCAAAAACAAAACCAAAAGTAAATATCATACACACCAAAGAGACGCCAGTAGCGACAAATAAGCCTAGTCAGCCAAGGAATTTTGCTGCAAAAATTGAGCAGTTCGTATCACAGCTAAAAACGAACAAGCCAACTCCAGCGCAAGAGTCTTCAGTACTAAAGCGAGGAGCACCAACGATAGAAAGTAAAGAGCGCCCCGTAGACTCTGCGCCTGTGTTAGCTGAGAAAAGAGAAGAAGAGCAGGTATCATCACAGGAAATTACCCCTGCTGGCTCTTTAGTTGTCCCCGAGACAAAAAATATCATACATCCTGAAGAAGTTATTATGCAGTCCGAAGAGCCAAGTAGCGAGATACCTCATCAGCCGACATATCTAGAGTTGTTATTAGATGACGAAGTAGAGGTTGTTACGACAAAAGGCTATTATAAAAATGTTGAACCCCCTACATCGGATCCGCTAATTGTTGAACCCACTACATCAGATCCTCTTATTAGTGCTGAAAAAGATATCGACGATGAATATATGCACAAAGACATTAAATCTCTAAAATTTAATGATAATTTTGTGAACTTCTCTGATGGAACTACATGGATTCAAAAGATTTTAGGTACTATCTCAATCGCCCTGTATAATAATATCTATGGCTCAAGCTAAAGAACTAACAAAAACAAATAAAAAACAATCATCTCGCATCTTAACTTTTGACTTGATGCGAGGGTATTTTTTGATAGTGATAATCCTAAATCATCTAGGCTGGTACGCAAGTGGTTTTGAGTTCCTCACTTTTAAAGGTAGTCTATTTGTCTCAACCGCCGAGGGCTTCTTTTTGCTATCTGGCTTGGTACTAGGGATAGTTCGTGGGCAAAAATTAAAAGATAAACCATTTAAAGTGCCTGCAAAATTGTTACTAAAAAGAGCAGTTCAACTTTATTTCACAAGTATCATCCTAATGTTGATTTTCACTGCTATAGGATGGGCATTTTTCATGGATAATCCAGGGCTAAAGCCTGGCATACGACCAATCGACGAGCCGATTAAAGACGTGTTGTTTGGCGCATTTACATTTAATTACATTTATGGCTGGGCTGATTTTCTCAGGTTGTATAGCATCTATATATTTATCGCTCCTCTAGCGTTGTGGCTCCTGCGAAAAGGCTGGTGGTATATTGTTATTTTAATCAGCGGAGGAATCTGGTGGCTGGTAGATATTGATGCTATCCCGATGTCAAATGAGCTTTTGATGGTAATTCCATGGCAATTTATTTTCTTTAGCGGTTTTGCAATGGGCTACAATTGGGATAACCTTACTAAATTCTGGTATTTACTTTCTAAACGATTCAGATTGCTCTTTACTACAGCCATAAACAGTATTGCCGTCATAACGATTGCGGCAAATATAGCATTGGTGACGCTCGCACCTATCAGTCAAGTGGCAAAAGAGTGGACCTATGCCTTGTGGCCTCACTTTGATAAAATGATTTTGCCTTGGCCTAGAGTTGTGTTATTTGCAATTTGGTTTTGGTTCGGCTTTTGGCTATTTAAACGTTACGAAAAACAAATTATGAAATTCTTCGGTTGGTTTTTATTGCCGTTTGGGCAAAATTCACTTTATGTCTACATAATACACGCTTTTTTGGTGTTCTTTGCTCAACTGATTATGCCTACACCAAGCAAATATTGGCCGATCAATCTTGCTGGCACTTTGATAGTTCTAGGCTTGACTTATTTGGCCGTAAAAACGAAGTTCTTGATGAAAATTATTCCACGATAGTTTGACGATAAATTTCTATTTTGTGTCGATTATTTAATCTTGTTTCTTGTAGCTGAAATTGAGAATCTTTAAAAAACGACTGATTATCTTTGCCTTCCCAGGTAATAAAAATCAAGTTAGGGGTTGAGACTTCATCGATACTACGGATCTGAGCGGCGCTTGCATGAAGAGGTGCATAGCCACCTCTGGTAGAAACGTCACTATCCTTTAGAAATTTAAAATTACAGCCCTGAAGATAAAACCATGAATCTAGATAAGTGTATTCATCTTGTGCCACAAAGGTGGTGTCCGGTGTACACTCTATGGCTGAGAGCGCCGAAACGATTGCCGGCTTTTGATTACGCTCAAAGACAAAGTTACCCTTAATAGCTAAATTAACGACACCGACGCTCAGTATAATAAAGCTCAACACCCCTGCAAGCCACGCAAGCTTGGGTCTGTAGTGAATGCTTGATACTACAATAAATCCAATCGCCATGTAATAAAATATGACAAAATGTGCTAGGTATCGGGTGATATAAAACGGACTAGACGTGACTGTGTTTAATACAAATAATACAGCTAAAGGAACAATCGTCAAGCAGGCAATAAACACCAAGTTGTTTCGTAGGGATTTTGTGTTGCTACTCCATAAATTCACAGACAAAATTATCAAGCTGACTATAAGTGCAATTATAAAAAGTGAAAGAATAGGACTGATACCCCAGGCTGTTTCGTAAGCAAGAACTGTAGATAAGCTGTCGGCGCTAACTCCTAGACTAAGTGTTTGACCGATACCTGGGAGTGCAGAGTTAAAATATTGCTGAATAAATGTTGGCAACCATGGAAGAAATAATATAATAGACAGAGCATAGCTAGATAGCCATGTCTTAACTGGGGTAGCTTGTTTTGGCTTCCGGATATTTAGATATATTAACCAAACAACATGGCTGACGAGGACGAGTGCCGACATATATAATGTCAGCATGCTTAAAGTCACAGATAGCGCATAGAGTACCCAGAATAGGCGTTTTTTTGTGACTGATGCATAATACAATAACAAAGTAGACGCAGTTAAAAGCACGCTGGCCATAGCATAAGGACGAATTTCGTAACTATAACGTAAAGCAAACGGTGCCAAAATCAAAAATGGCAAGACGCCAAGAGCTATTTTAACTCCTGAAAGTTTTTTGATGATAAAAAACACCAAGCCAACTGAAGTGGTGGCGAAAATAATGCTCAAAAATCTTAGAGCAAATTCATTCCAGTTAAAAATACTACCCCACAATTTAAGGACGACATAATATAAGGGCGGATGAGCATCTACACCAACTAATTCAATAAGTCTTCCGATGGGCATTTTTGCTACAAATATAGAATAGCCTTCATCAAACCAGACGTTTTGCCCAGTAGATAGAAGTGTAGATAAAATAGCCGTTACCGCCAACGACAGCAGTAGCACGCTAAGCCAGTGGTTAGCGAGGTAAGTGGTGACGAGCTTTAGGTTGTGCGACATGACTCTATTATAACAGGTGTTAAGTCAATACGGTTGTCTTTACAAAAATACATAAGTATGATACAATGTTAGTATATAAAGTTAAATGGAGAATCACAGTTATGAGCGAGAATCTAAATTTGGAACGTCAGAATAAACCCCGAAAGAAACTTGATGTCAAAAGTATAACCTCCTTAGCTGCTGTAGCGGCATTAGCGATGGGAACCTTGGCCGGTTGTGGTCAAAAAAATGATGTAGAAGCAGCGCCCGAGCCCGTAGAAATTACCCAGTCTGAGCCTGTAGAAGTGGAAGAGGTGGAAATTGCCCAATCAGAACCGGAAGTTGAGGAAGAAATAGAGGTCGTGCCGGGAACTCCTATATATGAAACCAGGTTCCCAGACCCGATTGTCGACGAGAGCTTATTGGAAGGGTTTGACGATGTAGGAAATGAGTTTAAAAAATTCCAGCACGTACAATCTTTTTTTGAGGCAAATGGCATACCAAGTTTAACCGCAGAAGAACTGCAGGGAGAGGGTTATGCGCAACGTATTTTAAATAACTGGCAACAAAGATCATTTTTAGTGGCGGACACCTTCCATGCCGGTTATAATGATTTCGCGATGACTATGGCAGAGTATGGTCTTTTTGGAACTGAAGTTCAATGGATAGACCCTAATTTTAGGAATAAAAAAGGTGATAATGTTATATTTCCTCACGAGGAAATAGGAGTGATAGGGCTGGAGCATGAAAATGGTTCTAGCGGAGAAGAGAGAGTTCTTCCTACCTTTTTGTTTGATAAGTTGCTTGCGCACACTGAAACAGGAGATCAAAGTATCTTTAATAGCTATACAAAGGCTATTATGATTGAAGCTAGTGGAGTTGACCCAGTGTTTGGTACTCCTAGCACTAACCAGATGGTGATTGAGTTGGTCTTTATGGATGGCAGGGGTTATATTCCGCGTCTCATGTATTATAAACAAGATTCAGATATCAATGGGAGTCTCGGTGGTAATCTAGGAGGTTACGAATACTCGATTGTTAATGTTCCACCTGAGATGCAGAATTTGGAATTGTATTGAACTTGTAAATTTATATAGAATAAAGCATAATCAATATTGATTATGCTTTTTAAGTTTAAACAAAATATAAAAACAGACAGAGGGTTAATGGTTGCAGCCACTCTTTTATTTATATTGAGTGTATCTTTTCTTTCCCTGGGGCTCTCGAGTGTAGCACGAGCTGATGCTGACGGCTGTTTGACTCTGAGTGGAAAGAGTGATGACATAGAGAATCTCACCGTTGTATATTACAGTAAAGGGTGTAATCTTTTCGATGTCGTAAATAGGGAGGGTAAAGCAAGGCCTATAGGCGACGTAAAGCAAGAGAATGTGCTGTATGGCTCATCTATGACCCAGCTCAAATACACCAACGGTCAATACGAGGGTAGTGTTAACTCTGAGGCTGTTGTAGTAAAAGCAAACGATAGGCTCGTGAGCTCTGAAGTTTTTGAAGTTTTCCAGGGTGGAAAATTTTATACAGTTCCTGTCTACGGTAAGCTTGTCAAACCCCCTACGAAAGAAGAGGTCCAAGCTGATGAGGCAGCCAAAGACGCAGTAATGGAACGTTTTGGTAAGAACTTAGACGGTGTTAGAGCGAAATTCATTAATGATAAGTGTAGTAAGGTAGATTTCTTGGGAGAAACTGATAGAAAGTTATGTGAAAACACTTTTTGGCCAAATGTAAAGCAATGCTTGGGAAGGGCAGAGAATGAGCATTCCTTGGCGATAGGTAGACACCAAAGTGATGAGAGTGCACGAAAACTTATGGACGAAAAATTCTCTAGCTGTCTATCAGACAAAACTGGCGTGAGTAAATCAGATATTTTAACTGCAATTAATGGTCTAGACCTACTGGATATACTTAGAGATAGTAATGATGCACACAATACTGCAATGCAAGAATATAAAGACAAGGAGTCTTGTGAAGATGCAGGTTTTGAGTGGGACGATAGTACCAATCCTCCATCCTGCATGAATCCAAATGCGAGCACCTGTACGATCGGTGGGGTAGGTTGGTTTTTGTGTCCTGTCATTGACTTTATGGCAGAGATAGCAGACAAGGCTTATGAACTTCTAGCTGAAACATTTCTGATGATTCCCAGTAGTATGTTCGAGTCTAATGGAGAGACGTATAATGCCTGGAAGATATTTCAGTCAATCGCAAACGTCATACTTGTAATTGCTTTTCTTGTTATAGTCTTTTCTCAACTTACTGGCTTTGGCCTATCAAATTATGGAATTAAAAAATCATTGCCTAAGTTGATTATCGTCGCCATTTTAATGAACTTATCTTTCATTATCTGCGCTTTGGCGGTAGACTTATCCAATATTATTGGAGTGTCTTTGAAGAGTTTATTTGAGACAATGGCACAAACTGTTACCAATCCCCGAGATCTTGCGGAGAGATACACGCCAGGCTCTACTGGGAATCCTATAGCTGGAATAATGACGGGTGCGGCAATAGGTGGGGTAGGTATCCTGGCTTCAGGTGGTGTCACCCTGGCTCTAATAGCCTTCATACCAGTGCTCCTTGCAATCGTACTCTCCTTAATCCTAATCTTTTTCATCTTGGTGGGACGTCAAGCTATAATAATTCTATTAGTTGTTATTTCTCCACTAGCGTTTGCTATGTATTTACTTCCAAATACTCAAGGGTGGTTTACTAAATGGCGCAAAACATTCCTAGCTTTACTAATGGTCTTTCCGATTATTGGATTGGTTTATGGTGTATCTGATTTTGCGTCTAATGTATTAAGCCAGGTTTATCAAGGAGCTGGAGGGGTTGCGCAGGAGATTGGGGCGATAGTGGCAGCTGGGATATTAGCCATACCTTTCTTTGTCGTTCCGTCGTTACTAAAGAAGTCACTGGATGCGGTGGGTAATATAGGTGCTATGGCGGGTAACCTTACCGCTAGAGCGTCAAGGGGTCTAGACAATAAATTACAAGACTCAGACATGGCTAAGGCTAAAAGACAACAGCACAGAGATAGAACCCAATCCATTAGAGCTGGAAGGTACGGAGGCAGTAACCCATTTAATAAAGCAAGGTCTACTATGAACACTAAACTAAATAGTGGACAGGGGGCTTATGGGCAGTACCGTAGGCGACAGGTAGATAAATATGATGCAGCTCAAGCAAGGGAGGCTCAAGAGGCTATAGGTGGCGCAGGCGATTATTTGTCATCCTTTACGTATGATAACGAACATGGTGGCAAATCTAACTTATCTAGCAATCAAATATTTGACTTGGCTATGGGTAGAGACGCTAAGGACTCTAAAGGTAACGTGCTTATCTCTCCTACGAGTACGCAGCGTAAGGCGGCAATGGCAAAAATTGCACCAATGATGACGAGTGGACAAACTAGAGAGCTAGCGACTAGTACATCGTCTATGGCAGACCCTAGTATGCGTCAAGCTGCTACTCAGGCGGTTGCGCAGAACGGCGCAAAAGTGCCATTTGCGGCCGGTAATAAGGAGCTTGCGGCTATGCAGGCAGGAACATACAAGGAGGAGTCAGCAATAACTGATTGGGCTACAAACAGAATGACTAGTGAGTCATTGGCTGGTATGGATGTAGGGGCTATGCAAGCAGTAGGTGAAGTAGCTAAAACCAACAATGAAGTGAAGAAAGCTCTTGAAGTAAGAGCAGTAGGCATACAAAATAATGCCGAGTTGACAAGCAAGATGACTCAACCTCAATTAGAGTTTATAGAGAAGTACTCTCCACCAAAGAAGCCAGATTAATCGTTAAGCTCAGATTAAATTGCCGATCCGTCCGATATAGAGTATAATATATAACGACAACCACTCATTGTTTGTTTCGGGGTGTGGCGCAGTTGGCTAGCGCGCGCGGTTTGGGACCGTGAGGTCGAAGGTTCGAGTCCTTTCACCCCGACCATTTAGATTTTTAAATTATGATAAAGACAAATACTTCCACCGAGGTGGCTAAGAAAGCCCAAAAGAATCAAAAATACGTAACTACTGCTATTTCATATGCTAATGCCACGCCGCATATTGGTAATGCTATGGACTATCTGATTGCCGATATTTGGTCGCGCTATCAGATGCAAAACGGTTATCCTGTACGGTTTCAAATTGGCGTTGACGAACATGGCTCAAAAATTGCAGCCTCCGCCAAGGCTAATAACTTATCGCCACAAGCTTATATAGATCAGACTCACTTGCCCTTTAAAGATTTGGGCAGCAAAATTGGAGCTGATTACACTGATTTTATACGTACAACTGATACTAGGCATAAA
>CAZUSB010000001.1:31330-45675 GCA_964622895.1 uncultured Candidatus Saccharibacteria bacterium
CAAAATTGGAGCTGATTACACTGATTTTATACGTACAACTGATACTAGGCATAAACAAGCCGTCCAATATATCTGGATGCAATTAAAACCTTATATTTATAAGGGTACTTACGAAGGCTGGTATTCGGTCGGCGAAGAAGCGTTTGTATCTGATAAAATAGTGGCCGCCAATAACGGCGTGTCACCTGATCATGGCGTGCCTTATGAAAGGTTAAGTGAAGAGAATTATTACTTTAAGCTGTCGGCTTTTACCGATAAAATTCGTCAAGCGATAGAGACTGATAAGTTAAAAATTGTCCCCAAACACCGCAAACAGGAGGTTTTAAATTTAATTGACGAAGGAGTTGAGGATATTAGCATATCACGTCCCGTCAAGAGCCTTAGTTGGGGAATTGCTGTGCCCGATGACCCCAGTCACGTCATGTATGTTTGGTTTGATGCTTTGTCAAATTACCTTTCAGTTTTAGGTTACCCTCAGGATGAGGCTTGGCGCAATTATTGGCCGGCTGACCTACAGGTTGTTGGCAAAGATATTCTGCGCTTCCACGCAATAATTTGGCCAGCGATGTTGATGGGTCTGGGATTGCCTTTACCAAAAGTGATACTAGCCCATGGACATATTAGTTCCGGTGGTAAAAAAATGAGTAAAACTATCGGCAATGTCGTCAGTCCTTATGAGATTGTTGATAGCTATGGTGTCGATGCATTCCGTTACTATTTTGCTCGCCATATTCCGACGCTAGCTGATGGTGATTTTACATGGGAGCGTTACGAGACTGTTTATAATAGCGAGCTGAGTAATGATTTAGGTAATCTTGTGCAGCGAGTTGCCGGTATGATTACAAAATATCAAGCAGGTGTGATTGGCGATTTGACACAAAATGAGCATGATATGAAAGAATACCACGAGGCGTTTGATAATTATCATTTTGATGAGGCGCTGGAGAGTGTTTGGACAAAAGTGAGGTCATTGAATCGTTATATAGACAATGTAAAGCCGTGGGAGATAGCAAAAAAAGCAGAAACCGACGGCGAATCAAAAGATCACCTGGCGGAAGTATTGTCGTATACTGCAGGAGCGTTAGTGCAAATAAGCGACCTACTGACGCCATTTATGCCAACCACAGCACGAAAAATCAATGCGATTTTTGAAACAGGCGTAGTGCAGTTCGACGGCACACCTCTATTTCCAAAAATATATTTGCACACCGAAGAAGCAAAACACAAAAAACAAGAAGCACGCTAATGTTGGTTGACACCCACTGTCATGTTCATGATATAGAATATCCTTTGAATCAAGATATCATAATGACGAACGCTCTAGACGAGGGCGTCAGTAGAATTATTGTTGTCGGAACAGATCTCAAAAGTTCGTCTGACGCCATTAAGTTTGCAAATAAATATAATAAAATTACCGGCACACAAGCTGAAGCGTTTGCAATTATCGGCGTTCATCCATCAGAGGCGGCTAGTGATTTTTGCGAAATCGAAAAACTTTACGACGGCACTCCTGTTGAGGCGAAAAAGCGAATTATTGGTGTTGGTGAGATTGGACTAGATTATCATTACCCGAATTATTCAAAAAAACGACAAATTGAAGCACTTGAGTGGCAAATAGACTTTGCTCTGCGACGTGATCTGCCGATTGAGTTTCATGTGCGAGATGCTTTTGATGATTTTTGGGCGGTCATTGACAATTTTCCTATTAAAAATGCCGACTTGCATTCATATACCGATGATAAAAAGAACGCAGATAAAGCTCTGGGTAAAGGATTTTATATTGGCCTGAACGGCATAAGCACCTTCACGAAACTAAAATGGCAAAAAGAACTTTATGCCCAGTTGCCGTTAGAGTTTATTTTACTAGAAACTGACGCACCATTCTTGACGCCAGTGCCTTTTCGTGGTAAAGTAAATGAGCCAGCACGGATATGGCAGATAGCTAAGTATCATGCCGATGTGCGCGGCATATCAATAGAGGAGGTGGCGAAACAAACAAGTTTTAATTTTGAAAAGTTGTTTGGACTAAAGGGAGACTAAGAAATTTGATGCAGAACAACAATTACCGAATGCCCGAAACTTATAACAGGTCATACGAACAGGTCGGTAACCCTATCTTTAATGAAATTATCAAAACCCAAAACGCAATAGAAAAGAATCGGGTTATTTTTTTTGCTAAGCCTAAACAAAAAACAATTTCATTCCCTGCGCGAATTGGAGCATCGTTAAATATATTTAATGAAGCTTCATTTTTAGAGCGGCACCGTCCGCCAAAAAATATAAATGACCTGATTGATCTAGAGGCCGAGTTGGGTGGTAAGCTGTTTGAAAAAACTTTATCAGACTTTCCTGATAAAAAATTCTTTTATGCAAATGGTAGCTGGTATCTACATTATGGCAATAAAGTCAGCGGAGATACAACCACACGATTTATTGTTAACCAAGACACTGCAAGTAAAGTCGTTTTGCAAGGGCGCAAGGAGCATCCGATGACGGCAGATGAAGTGCAGAATCTTAAACTATCCACCGAACTCTATTATCAAATGATCAACAGAGAAATTTACCGTAATCAGTAAATAGCTAATAAATGCTATAATAATAGTGATGGATCAGGAGTTTATATATTTAGACTATGCCTCGGCGACACCAATTAGCGACCGAGTTCTTCGTGCGATGGAGCCGTATTTCCAGGATGAATTTTATAATCCATCGGCGATTTATGCGCCGGCAATTAAAGTTAAGCAAGATTACGTAAGGGCAAAAGATAGTCTAGCGCGTAGCTTGGGTGTAAAATCTGGAGAAATCACTATTACAGCTGGAGCCACCGAGTCAATAAATTTGGCATTTTTTAATTTTGCTAGAGATGGTCATGTGGTGACCACCGCTATTGAACATCCAGCGGTTTTGCAATCTGCCGAACTGTACCAACATAGTATTGTATCAGTTGGTTCAAGTGGGGTTGTGTCTGTTGATGATATTAAAAACGCTATTACCGAACAAACAACACTTATTAGTATTGCAATTGCCAATAATGAGTTGGGAACTTTGCAGCCACTTAAAAAAATTGCCCAACTAATAGGCGAAGTGCGAAAAGAGAGACTCGACTCGGGCAACGACAGGCCTATTTTTCTGCACACTGATGCATCACAGGGCGCGTCGCTATTAGATATATCAGTTAGCCGGCTGGGTATTGATATGATGACGCTAAATGCTGGCAAGATTTATGGACCAAAGCAAGTCGGATTGTTGTGGGTGAGGTCAGGAATATTAACGCAACCGCAGATTGTTGGTGGAGGTCAAGAAAAAGGTTTAAGAAGTGGTACTGAAAATATGGCGGGTGTCGTTGGTTTTGCAAAAGCTTTAGAAGTTGCCCAAGAGAAACGCAAAAGTGAAAACCTTAAACTGGGTAAATTACGTGATAGTATGGAGAAAAAAATAAAGGAGGAAATCCCGCAGGCTATTTTTTCTGGTGATCACAAGAGGCGCCTAGCAAATTTTTTGCATGTGTCATTTCCAGGCCTGGACGGAGAAAGATTAGTTTATCGTTTGGAAAATGTTGGAGTATTAGTAGCGACTGGCAGTGCCTGTTCGGCCAATCATCACACAGGATCTCACGTTTTAAAATCTATCGGACTCAATCAATCAGAGCAAACTGGTAGTATTCGCATCACTTTAGGTGGTTCGTCAAATAATGACAATATCAAAAAAGCGACACAACTGATATGTGAGCAGGTAAAAAGTGAATATGATAGGATTAGTAAATGATTAGGTGGGTGATTTCAGTTTTATTGATTGTATTAGTGGGTGTTGTTTCTCTTCATATATATTTACAGCCTAATGACCTGGGCTACTGTCTAGAGAGACCTGACGACAGTACGGAAAAATGCACAAGAGCAGATGCAATTGTGGCGGTCAGTGGTGGTGATACAAATGCTCGTACCGATCATGCTATCATGTTATATAAAAATGGTTGGGCAGAAAAATTGATTTTTTCAGGAGCGGCAGCCGATAAAAGTGGACCTAGCAATGCTCAAGCGATGAAAAGTCGTGCTATTTCTCAAAATGTACCAACTAACGATATTTTACTCGATGAATATTCGCATAATACAACAGAAAATGCCAAAAACTCCAGCCAAATTTTCAAAGACAACAATATTCATGATGTAATTTTAGTAACTTCTGGCTATCATCAACGACGAGCGAGCCTAGAGTTTGATCAAAAGGCGCCTGATGTCTTGGTGCGTAATGCTCCTGTGATGACCGATCGTACTTGGGGGGTTTTTTGGTGGTTAAATCCGTTTAATTGGTGGTTAGCGATTGGCGAGGCGGTTAAGATTGGTTTATTCTATCTAGCACCAAGCGGAGGGGCCTAATGAAAAAAGTGTATGTCGGCATGAGTGGTGGCGTAGATTCAAGTTTAACGGCTGCGCTTCTAAAAGAACAGGGGTACGATGTAACTGGTGTTTACATGAAAAATTGGACGCAAAATATGCCAGGACTAGAATGTCCGTGGGCGGAAGATTTGGCCGATGCAAAAAGGGTTGCCGTAAGTTTAGACATTGACTTTAAGGTTTTTGATTTTGAGGATGAATATCGCCATAAAGTAGTTCAATATATGATTGATGAATATACATTAGGGCGCACGCCTAATCCAGATATAATGTGCAACCAAGAGGTAAAATTTAAGTTATTTTTAGAGGCCGCCAAAGAAGATGGTGCAGATTTAATTGCCACTGGTCATTACGCAAAAGTAGAACATAAAAATAATACGGGTTATTTAAAAAGAGCAATCGACAAAAGTAAAGATCAAACATATTTTTTGTATCGTATTACTGGCGAAGCCCTGAAAGATACGCTTTTTCCAATTGGTGAATTCGAGAAAAATGAAGTGCGTAAAATGGCTGAAGAAAGGGGCTTATTTACTGCAGCCAAAAAAGACTCTCAGGGAATTTGCTTCGTTGGACAAATAGGTATAAGAGATTTTTTAAGTCAATTCGTAAAAACAACGAGCGGGAATATTATTGATAAAAAAAGTGGTAAAATTTTAGGTCAACATGACGGAGCAATTTTTTATACGCTTGGGCAAAGGCACGGGTTAGATGTTGGCGGCGGTATGCCATATTTTGTAGTGGGTAAAAATATGGATTTAAACGAGGTGTACGTAACAACTAACTTAAACGATGAGAATTTATGGTTAGAAGAAATAGATTTAATAAATGCTAGCTGGATAAATGATCCTCCGGTAAATGGTCAAAAATACTTGGTTCGCATAAGGCATCAAGCGCCCTTAGTTGAGGCTACGTATTTTGTAGATGAAGAAAGAGAGTTTATGAAACTTAGCGAAAAACAACGAGCCGTTACTGGTGGCCAATCGCTAGTTGTCTATGAAAACGAATATTGTTTGGGCGGCGGAATAGTTCTGTAGCAATTAACGTGAACGTGTGCTTAAAATTTTACGTGTTTTATTAGAAATTTGTTTATCTAGTTTTAGTGGTTCAAGTTTAATTTTGTTATTTTTTTTGCTGTTTTGATTGTAACGATTATTTAACGCTGTTTCAATTAAAAAATCGGCAAGGCGTGGATTTTTAGGCAAGACTGAACCATGCAAATATGTTCCAATAACATTTCTATAAAAAGCGCCTTCGGTTTCATCTTTACCATTATTACCAACACCAATAGGCACAGTAGAAAGTGCCGGCGTGTTTTTTAAAATAGTGCGACCACTATGATTCTCGTAGCCGTATAGCTCTCCAAATAAATCAGACTTTGCCACGACGTTACCAATAATGCGTTTTCCTCCAGCTTTTGTTGTCATATTTTCAAAAATGTTCACGCCTTCCAGTGTTTCATCGTTTGACAAAATTAATTCTTTTCCAAAAAGTTGATAGAGCCCGCAAACCATAAGCATGGGCACTCCTTTGTCTGCAAGTTTTCGTAATGACGGAGCAATTTCTAATAAATCGGAATGAATTTTACTTTGATTACTGTCTTGGCCGCCGCCACCTAAAATTAAATCTACTTGTAGCGGCATTGGGTCGCCAATGTTATGTTCTATTACGAGCGCTTTAAAACCCCTCCACTCTAGCCGCTTTACTAGAGTTAATAAATTACCGTAATCACCGTATGTATTCATTTCTTTTGGGTAAAGCCATAAAATATTTATTTCTTTCATTAACGCACTCCTACATTTTTAACGTCTGTAATTTTTTCTAACAAATGACGAATTTCGAGCATGGCAGTGTATGAACAAAAAATTCTTTTTGGCGTACCATTGGAATTTTCAAGAAATTTTTTAAGAGCAGTTTTTAGGTCAGTTTCCGTATGTTTGAATGGAATATCGTCGTATGATAAACGAAGCGCCATGTCATAAGCGCGTATACCACTAAGCATTTCAATGTTACCTTTTTTAAGTAGATTGAAGTTTACGTCCCATAGCCAGCTTAAATCGCGGCCATCTGCATGGGCATCGTTTAAGGCGATCATCGTGTTATACCCCTTTGGTGAAAATGAGTTAAGGCCTAGCTGAAAGCCCGCTGGGTTTTTAACTAGTACTAATTCTAGAGGAGTGTCGTTTACCATAATTGTTTCGCCACGTCCAAAGGCGGGTTCAATTTCTCCAAGATTATTTACTAGCTCTTCGTTACTTATTCTGTTGTTTAAAATTTCTCGAACTAAAGCTAATGCTGCGGTTGCATTAAAAATATTATAAACACCTTCTAGTTTTAGGCTTGTAGAATATGTATTTTTTGTAGGAGATTTTTTTGAATCATAGTCATAAAAAGTAAAACTAGCTTTATGTTTTTTTGCGCTAGAAAGTTCAACCGAAACAGGAAGATTAGACGAAGTGCTATCGCCATAAAGCTCGTCGTCGTTGGGAAATTTGTCTTTTAGTGAAGGCGCGAGTCCAAAAAGATCTAATTTATTTTTATCAATCTTATTAGTGAATTGCACCAACCTGGTGTCTTCGCGATTCGTAATAACTTTTTCGGTAGTTTTTTGAGCAATTTTTTCAAGTAAACTAGCGGTGTAATCAACTTCGCCAAATCTATCTAGCTGATCGCGCATGACATTAAGAAGCAAGCTGTAGCGAGGCTGAACTTGGTTAATAAAATGAATAGCATGGGCTTCGTCTAGCTCAAGAACGGCAATATCGGCTTTTATCTTTCCTGATATATTGTTTTCTGCAAGCATTGAAGCAATGACACCCCTGGTAAAATTACTACCTGTTTTGTTTGTGAAAACTTTTAGGCCAGCAGATTCTAGTAACTCTACAACAATTTTTGTAGTGGTGGTTTTGCCATTTGTGCCGCTAATTACAACAACGCCAAAAGGTAAATTTGCTAAAGATTTTTTGAGATAATTTGGGTCGAGTTTTTCAACCACTAAACCGGGTAGGGCTGAGCCACCACCGCGCAATCGTGAAACATGACGAACTGATTTGCCAATAGTTGTAGGAATTAATAATTTCATATAAACCATTGTACATCAGAACAAAGACCTAAATCGTGATACAATATGATTATGTTTATTGTGTCTATGATTAAGTGGTGGTATGGCAGGGGATGGTTTAATAAACTACGCCTTGCAAAAGACAGCTTAGCAAAAACTGAAGATTTTTTCTCTATCGGATTATTAGTAAAAACATTATTTGCACCATTTAGACAAATATCTGCCTCCTCTGGGGTAAATGATACGATTGGGGAAAAATTACGAGCTGCCTTTGACAAGTTATTTTCTCGCATAATTGGAGCCATTATGAGAACAGGTATGATTATATTCGGCATAATCGCCCTAACCTTCAATGTGATTTTGTTGGGGGTTGGCTTAATAACTTGGCCAATAATTCCTCTATTGCCGATTGTCGGCGTGATACTTTCTGTGAGCGGATGGGTACCGATATGGAGCTAAATTATAATAGTCAACGAAGTAAAAAAGCGCGTTTTGCACATACGCTCGTCAATCATTGGTATCCATTTTTACCTTGGTTTTACGTATTGATGATAGTTACTGGGGTAGGACTGGTCGTAATGGAGCAGTCAATTGGCTGGGCCATAGCTGGACTGTCGTTTATTCCGTATATGTTTTGGCAGTGGACAAAATATAACTTAAAGCAGTTGCCTGTTGCAAAGGAAATAAAGTCAATTGATGATGTACTTGAGAGGAGTTTACTCGGACGGTTACCAAAAGACCCTAAAATCGCAGATATTTTAGATGCTATTGGTCGGACAACTAGCGCAAAGTTTGTTGCTAGTCGTTTTGGTCTGAGCGCTAATGGTGTCAGTCAGCTACTGGGTGGAATAGATTTTGATACAGCTCAAGTTTGGCAAGAGGCATATAATATTCAGCAAGCTTTGGGGTCGAAAGAAGTCACAGCTCCTATGGTGCTAGTGGCTATAATTCGACACATTCCAAATCACGAAGCAATTTTGAGTCGTTTGCAGCTCACAGTTGAAGACCTGCTTGACGGGGTGCGGTGGTATATGTCATTACAGTTACTTATAGAGTCTCAAGGAGTGTTTAAAAAAACAGGTGGTATTGCCAGGGACTGGTCCTTTGGTTGGACACCGCTGTTAAATAGATTTGGACGAAACTTGAGTGTTTCAGCTGGCGGGGCGATTTTATTGTCATCTCAGGCCAATGTACATGCCGAGACGCATCAAAAACTATACGATATTTTTGCAGGCGGCGGAAAAGATACGATTGCCTTGGTTGGGCCGGCTGGCGTTGGAAAGACTTATATTGTTGAGTCGTTTGCTGGAGAAATTCTCAACCCTGAAGCAAATGTGCCCGCAAAGATTAAATACAATCAGGTCGTTTTGCTAGATTCGTCGGCATTGATTAGTGCGGCAAAGCGTCCCGGCGATCTTGAGCAACTGGTGACTCAGATTTTTAATGAAGCTTATTTAGCAAAAAATATCATACTTTGTTTAGATAATGCCCAATTGTTTTTAGAGGAGGGTGTTGGGTCGGTTGATTTGTCAAATTTCTTGATGCCGGTACTAGAAGCAGGGTCCATTAAGATGATTTTGACATTTAATGAACAACGATTTTTGGAAATCAGCCAGCGAAATCCTGATCTAGCTAGTGGCATCAGCAAAGTTACGATTAGTCCGACTGAAAGAGAGGCAACTATCCATGTCTTGCAGCGCGAAACGATTAGGTTAGAGCATAAAAATAATAATATTATCATGCATCAGGCGTTGACTGAATCTTATCGTCTTGGTGATCGGTATATTCATGACACAGAAATGCCCGGCAAAGCTGTAAAACTACTAGAGGCGGCCATGCTGTATCCGGATGCACACGGTGTAATAACTGCGTCGTCAGTCCAGCGTGCAGTTGAGCAGACATACGATGTAAAAGTTACAACAAGTCTGGATAGTGACGAAACAGAGACGTTACTCAATCTTGAGCAATTAATACATGAGAGGATGATTAATCAAAAACGAGCAGTGACTGTTGTGAGTGACGCGTTGAGGCGGGCTCGTACTGGCGTGAGAAATCAAGATCGTCCAATGGGCACGTTCTTATTTTTGGGTCCGACAGGAGTTGGCAAGACGGAACTAGCAAAAGCTGTGGCCGATGTGTATTTTCGTGGTGAAGATAAGATTGTCAGGGTTGATATGAACGAATATGTCAGTGCTACGGACGTAGAGCGATTGATCGCCGATGGTGCAACCAATCCGAATTCGTTGACGGCTCAAATTCGCAAGCAGCCTTTTAGCGTCGTGCTGCTTGATGAGATAGAAAAAGCCCATCCGAGTGTGGTAGATACGCTTTTGCAAATGCTAGACGAGGGAGTTCTTCGTGATAGCAATAACCGTGAGATTAGTTTTAAAGACGCTATTATCATCGCTACTTCAAATGCAGGTGCAGATCGAATTCGGGAATATATTGAGCGTGGCTATGATATTACACAATTTGAGGACAAGATTGTAGACGAACTTATCTCTAGTCGGCACTTTAAGCCAGAGTTTTTAAACCGTTTTGATGAGATTGTAGTTTTTCGCCCGCTAGATAAACCAGAATTATTGCAGGTTTTGACATTGATATTAAACGGGGTCAATAAAACTCTTGAGAATCAGAAAATTACCGTCAATGTCGATGAAGACGCCAAAGTCTATCTCGTTGAAAAAGGTTATGATCCACGACTAGGCGCTCGACCAATGCGACGAATAGTACAAAAAGCGGTAGAAAGCACGATTGCCAAAAAAATGTTATCCGGAGAGGCAACCCCTGGGTCAGAAATTTTTATAAACTTAAGCCAAGTTCAAGAGGCGCTTGAAGGACAGAAATAATCTTAAGGTGTATAATAGAGGTATAGACCAAAATAAATAGCAGCGGAGGAAAAGACATGACAAATTGGTGGCAAAAAATCAGCACGACTAAATCAAAACAGGTGATAATATTGTCGGCAATTGCTTTTATATTTTTGGGGTGGTATGGCATTGGAGTTTTTGGAGGTCTTTCTGACTCTAGCGATATGGACGCGCTTAGTTCGCAATCGGCTAAAGCTGACGAGATTATACAAAAGCAGTTTGGCGAAGCTCCCGATAGTCAGGTGATTTTATTTACTGGAGTGGACGATTCGCTCGGCAAGGCAAATAGCCCAGAGTATCAAGCAGAAGTTACTCAGTTATTAAAGCCACTCGAGAGCAAGACATCATCAATTATGACCTACGCAACCACCGGCTCGGATAATTTTATATCTCATGACAAAACGATGACCTATGCAGTTGTCAACATGGAGGGTGAGACGAAAGAAGTATTTGAGACGCTCACAGATTTTTCAAAAAATACCGATCAATCAAAACTAACAGTGCAGATTGGTGGTAGTGCAGCTTTGATAGAAGAGATGAATGCGGTGGTGACCGGTCAATTGGCTGTTATAGAGTTAATCAGTTTGCCAATCTTATTGATACTACTATTGTTTTTCTTTAAGAGCGCAGTCGCAGCCTTGGTGCCGCTCGGTATCGCTGTTGCCACTGTTTTTGGTGCATTTGCAATTGCTAGATTTTTAGCACAATTTGTAGTGATCGATAGTTATGCGGTTAATGTCATCACTATATTAGGGCTTGGGCTGTCTATAGATTATGCACTATTATCAGTTAATCGTTTTAGAGAAGAATTGCCAAAAGGGGTGAATCACGCCGTTAAAACAATGATTGCTACTTCTGGTCATACTATCGTCTTTAGTGGTATTACTGTCATGGTTTGTCTACTAGCGCTTCTAGTCTTTCCATTTGATATTATGCATAGCATCGCTATTGGTGGAGCATCTGCGGTGTTGGTGGCTATGGCGACGACCTATATCGTTTTGCCGTCTGTCTTGAAGCTAGTTGGTCATAAAATAAATAGTGCCAGTGTGCGTAAATCAAAAAACACGAAAACAGTAAATAAATTAAATACCAATAGTTTTTGGTATAAAATTGCACGATTTACTACAGACTACCCAGTTCGCACTCTGTTAGTAGGCTTGGTTGTGACATCACTAGCCCTTATTCCTCTTATGCAGTTTAAGCCAGGAAATATGAATTATCAGTGGCTAGCGCGTGGCACTGAATCCCAGCAAGTTTTAGAAATAGTAAATACCGATTTTCCTGCAAGCACACCAGATTTGACGGCTGTCATGATTTTAGATAAACAATTGAGTTCAACAGAGCGTATCGCAGAGTCTTGCGAAGTCGTAAAAAGCATTCAGGACATATCTGGAGTTCAATCTGTGTTATCAGGAACGCCAGTGTCAGAAAAACTACCTTGTGAGCAGATTCAGATGATGGCCAGTTACAATATGTTGCCACCAGAACTTCAGGCTGCACAAGGTGCTTTCATGAGGGAGGGCGCGTTAAAATTCGATGTATTTTTAGATGATTTATCTATGAAGCAACAAGATGAAGCCTTAGCCGCTATGCGTAACCTACAGTCAGAAGGTGGTAAGATTTATGTAACGGGTATCGTAGCGCATTTGCATGACAGTAATCGTGCCTATATTGAAGCGGCGCCATGGGCGATTGGTATCATTGCTGTTGCTATGGTTTTACTCTTGTCATTTGCACTGCGAAGCATTGTAGTGCCAATTCAGGCTGTTGTGATAAATAGTATAGGTCTGTTGATTTCTCTATCTATAGTAGTCGGAGTATTTCAGCTCGGCTGGTTTAGTACATTCACAGGTTGGCCACAAGTAGAGGGCATTGTATTGGCGGCTCCGATTCTTGTTGCGGCAATAACTTTTGGATTAGCAATGGACTACTCTGTATTTTTGTATGCACGAATGCGCGAAAACTATGACAGAACCGGTGACAGTAAAGAAGCTGTGATTGAAGGCATTGTCAAAACTGGGCCAATCATCACAGCTGCTGCTGCTGCACTCTTTGTGGTTGTTGTCGGCTTCTTGTTTTCAAGCGTGCTATTCATGCAGATAATTGGACTCGGCATGGCAATAGCAGTAATCGTAGATGCATTTTTTGTCCGACTAGTGTTAGTGCCATCTATCATGGCGTTGGTCGGAAAGCATAGTTGGCGATAAAAGTTTAATATAAATTCTGGTACCCCGAGCAGGATTCGAACCTGCGACCTTAGGCTTAGAAGTCCTCTGCTCTATCCAGCTGAGCTATCGGGGCGCTCCTTTATTATAAACTATTTTTACTTGTCTTCAAGCATGGCGCTGATATGGCGAACAAATAGTATTAGCCACGTAAATATAATGGCGAAAGCTATCATCTCCAGTGCCGTTAGATTAAAGTATCCAACTACCAAAAATAGCCAAGCGGCAATGACGAGCGCCAACAACAAGATGTAGCTAGCGATGTAAAAAGCTTTTGAAAAATTTGGTACAATCCAAGGAAGGATAATAATCATTGCACCAAATATTACCGTCATACCAGTTGCCGATAGCACGTGAAGTACTGGATAAGCACTAACAACAAATATCCCTACAAACGCCAGGAAAATGCCGATACCTGATAGACAAACTCTGATAACCATAGCGCGAGTTTTTGGTGAGAGGATGCCGGAGCCTTTTAAGACTTTTAAATCTAAAGCTAGGAAGCTTGCTAGTGAAACTGCGATCATGCCAGCGATAATCAATGTCCAGTTGAACGCTTCGCCAGATACTCCCTCGCCAGCACCTAGGGCGCTAAAGTTGTAGTGCCACCAGTTTGGGTCATGGGCGGTTAACATGCTGATGAAAATACCGATAACCAAAAACGTCGCAAGTAGTGTAGAGATTTTCATTGTATTCATGCTTGATGCTGACAAATATGTAAAATAGCCAGCAAACGCGCTGGTTATAGTCAATACGATAGCACTAGCGAGAGTGTCCATGGTCGCACCCTGAAATGACAGTCCTATGATGTAGAATAATACTGCATATAGCACAAAGGCGAGTAAGCCGTGAGTTAGGGCTAGGGTCCAGTTGGAAAACTTGAACAATGCTTTTGGTTGGAGTGAACTCACGCTAAACAAGTAGACCACAAAAGATATAATTGCTCCAAGAAAAGTTGCGACAAGACCTAAAGAGCCGTGTTTGCCAGCAAAAACGGGAATCATTGCTCCGGAAAATAAAATCAACCCTGTGATTAGACCAACTATTCCCGTAGCGAATGCCAGGTAAATTGCGTTTGATTCTAGATTGCTCTGTTTTTTAGATGTGACAACTTGTTTTTTCTTGGACATGACGACGCTACCCCACTAAGATATTTATTAGAAATATTATAACAGTCATTCGGTAGTAAAACTAGACCGCTTATGGTGTATACTAGAAATATATATAACAAGGAGTGAAAATGGACGAAACATATTCAGAAAGCTATGAGCAAATTACCCCTATTAGCGCAGGAGATGGGAATAGCTCATTTGAGACAGGGGGTGGGGGCGACTCACTTGAGGATGTATTATCTTCCTATAATATAGATCTATCCCCTGAAACAGCGAGCACATTAGCGATAGGAACTCTAGTATTGCTGGTCGTCGGATATGTAGTGTCCGCAATATTCTTGGGCAAAGTCTTTAAAAAAGGCGGAGTTCCAGCTTGGCAGGCGTGGGTGCCGATACTAAATAGTTGGAGGATTTTTGAACTTGGCGGAAGGCAGGGATTCTGGGCTATCTTAGCTATGGTACCTATTCTTAATATAGTTAGCGCTATTTTTATGATAATTGCAATCTACAATATTAACCTAAAGTTGAAATATGGCGCAGGAATGACAGTTGTTGCACTATTTTTCCCGCTGATATGGGTTATTGTTGCGGGCGTGTCTAAAAATGAGTGGACTGACAGCCTAGGCGCAAAAAGTTTAGTGCCAAGTCATGTCACAGCAACTACTCAGACAGCTAACTCTTCAGCTCCA
>CAZUSB010000002.1:0-31556 GCA_964622895.1 uncultured Candidatus Saccharibacteria bacterium
TATACGCCCGTACCTTCCCAGCCGTATCAATCAACGCATTTTCCAGAGCAGCTTGACGGGTCTGTTTGGTAATACCGGTAAATGATACGGTCACAATCCCCACCAAGATACCAATGACTACTATTCCGACTAAAATCTCTATAATAGTGAATCCACCACGACCATTCTTGAACTGATTAACCATTTAATGCCTCCGAATTTGCTCTCAGTAATTGATGGAATTTTTGTTTTGCTTCTGGGATGTTTTGCATTTGACCATTCCAGATATCTAATGATGGGTCTTGGAGGGCTCGTGAGTAACTAAATGTTAATCCCCACGGCTGCTCACCCTGCTGAGAAATGGCTCGTAGATTGTTGATCGCTTGCTCGGGACTCTGGCCGCCAGACAAAAACACGACTCCAGGAATTTCCGGTGGGATATTTTGTCGCAGGACTCTAACCGTCGCTTGACCAACTTCATCTGGTGTAGACTGCGTATGAAATTGCTTGCCAGCCATCACCTGACTTGTTTTTACCAACAACGCACTTAGGTCAATATTATAAAAACGCAAATGCTCAATCATTTTATATAATATATAACCAAGTTTTTCTTCGGCTTGTTCAATAGAATGGTCGCCATCATAGATTAATTCCGGCTCCACGATCGGGACGATGTCATTGGCTTGGGATATCATAGCAAAGCGTGCTAGTGCATGAACATTTGCATGCACAGCTTGGTCACTTGGAATACCTTCACCCACTTCAAATGCCACACGCCATTTTGAAAAACGAATTCCCATATTTCTATATTCTTTAAATCTATCATCCAAGTGCAGTAGGTCGTCAGAAACTGTTTCGCTACCAAATCCATAAAGTGGTGCCAGCCCACTATCTACTTTGATGCCGGGAATAATGCCGAGTTCAGTTAGGTACTCCGGAAACGGAACTCCGCCATCACTTTTTTGTCTAGCTGTCTCATCAAACAAAATCACACCGTTAACATATTTCTCTAAGTCAGGCGTCGTGAAAAATAATTGTCGGTACTGACGACGATTTTCTTCGTTAGACTCAATTCCTCGTTGTTCAAAACGCTTTTCTATGCTGCCACCACTTTCGTCGGCCGCAAAAATACCTTTTGGTTTTTCAACTAGCTTTTTAGCGATACTTTGCATTGATTCAGTATTTATATCGTACATATTCCCCCATGAATCATTATTCTTATGATTATAATACCAAATTAAAAGTGTTTAGTCTATGATGATAGCTGCTCTGTGATGTCTAAAGACATAGCTTTTTCGTAGCGTTGATTAATCTCATGACCAGCAATAATAGTGGTAACTTGCACTGATGGGCGCTTTTTTTGCAGAGCCTTGATGTTTTTTACAAGCACAAGCGGATCCATTGCTCCACGTATAATATCTATATGGATAGAATCAGGTAGTCTAATGGCGTCATTGAGCGAAGACTGACTAACTATACTTGAGTTAAGCGTACTCATGTAAGCGTTAATGTTATTTTTATTAACTTCAAAATCTTTTGTTACTAAATGCGATCTTTTGGCTAGTGTCGCAGCTTCGAGGAAATTATCTGGGTTATCTTGAGCTAGTTTGTAAATGCTTTTTAAAATATCATCACCCGATGGCAAACGGCTATCATTATTTGGTTTATAAAAAGGTGGGCTAGCTAATATTAAACTGTTGACTTTTTGAGGGTATAACCGTGCAATTTCTACAGCCACCAAGCTTCCAAGTGAATGTCCGACTATTATAATTTTGCTGGCATCAAAATTACCTCTTTTGATTGTCCTCACGACCGCAGCCGCGTGTGTTTTAATATCGTATTCTATGTAATCGGGCTTGTTAGAATAGCCGAAGCCTAAAAGGTCAGGTGAAATATACTGCACATTTGACGGTAAGCTTTCAATTAAATTATGCCAAACATTGCCCGAATTTCCGATGCCATGCAAAAACACGACTAAAGGTTCTCCCCTGAGTCGCTTAATATAAGCAGATTCTAACGTATGTGGTTGCCTGAGAACTTTATGATAGACAAAATCAAATAATTTATTAATCATCGTAAATCATTATACCAAAAACCTCCAAAGCACGTAACCTTGGAGGCTCTTTATACATTCCCAGCAAAAAATTAGCGTTTTGAGAATTGTTCTTTTTTACGTGCACCGCGTAGACCGTATTTTTTACGCTCTTTTTCTCTCGAGTCACGCTTTAAGAATTCGGCTTTTTTGAGCTCAGGACGAAGATCGGCATGTGCCGTAGTCAACGCTTTTGAGATAGCTAGTTTAATAGCGTCTACCTGACCTGCTATGCCACCGCCCTTGACCAAGATTGTGATATCGTAGTCGTTTTGTTTGCCGACCAACGCTAGCGGGTCGGTTATTTCAGCCAATAGTGACTTATTAGCATTGAGAAACTCGGCTGCGGGTTTGTCATTGATAGTGACAGTACCTTTTCCTTTGTAAAGACGTGCAGAAGCTGTAGCGCTTTTGCGTCGTCCTAAGCCATAAAAATATTTTTTGTCAGCCATAATTATTTAACCTCAACTTTCTGTGGTTTTTGAGCAGTGTGTGTATGCTCTTCGCCAGCAAATACCTTCAATCTCTTTAGGCGCTCTGGTGATAGCTTATTTTTTGGCAACATGCCTTTTACTGCTTCTTCGATTATCTTCTCGGGAGACTTCTCTCGGAGCTCCTTTAGGCTGGCTGTTTTTAGTCCACCTGGAAAACCAGAATAGCTATGATATTTTTTGTCGGTTTCTTTATCTCCAGTGACTATTAGCTCTGAGGCATTTATTACTACAACATAGTCGCCACCGTCAACATGAGGCGTGTAAGTTGGTTTGTATTTGCCGACGAGGTATTTACTGACAGTATTTGCTATCCTGCCAAGAGTGGCGTCTTTGGCATCGATCAAGATCCACTGACGGTCAACCTCTGCTGGTTTTTGTGAATATGTTTTATAATCTGACATTATGCTTCTTCCTCTTTAACTGGCTCAGGTGTTTTTGGGGCGGCGGTTAGGTCGTCAACAAACTCAATCCGAGCCATCTCGGCCCCGTCACCAACCCTTGTGCGAGTAGGAACAACTCGTACATGTCCACTAGTTCGTCCAGTTAGTTTTGGTGCTATTTCATCCATTAGTTTGTCTGTGGCTTCTTTTGTAGATAGCTTAGACATTACTTGACGCCTATTATGTAGACCACCTTTTTTAGCTTTGGTAATAATCTTCTCTATATAGGGTGAAAGCTCTTTTGCTTTTGCTAATGTCGTCTCAATTGATTCGTACATAACTAAGCTTGTGGCAAGACCTTTCATAAGGGCGCGTCGCTGATCGCGTTCACGTCCAAATTTTCTTCCTTTGTAACCGTGTCTATGCATATTAGAGCTCCAATTCCGCAAGCTTGTCTTTTACTTCATCAAGTGCTTTTTGACCAAAACCTTTTAGTTCTCGTAGGTCAAGTTCGCTTAAGCTAACTAAGTCGCGTACAGTATTTATCTCATTATTGATAAGAGCATTTGAAGTGCGAGCGCTCAGATGTAAATCTTCTATCGAAGTCTCTAGCTCGCTATCAGTTTCTGCTTCTCCCAGCGTCACTGCGGAAGCGGATTCAACGGTTGTTGCGCCTGCTAGAGCTGAATACTGGTTTACTAAAATAGCTGAAGCCTCTTCAAACGCCTGCTGAGGGGTAATTGAACCGTCAGTCTCTACTGTTAAACTTAGCTTTTCTAGACTGGTGTTTTGTCCAACACGAGTTCCATCAACTTTGTAACGGACGCGAATAACTGGACCAAACATCGCATCAACTGCAATCATGTCTGTATATAGGCGCTCATCACTTGATTCCTTGATAGTTTTGTAGCCGCGACCGGTATCTACTACTAGATCAATGACGAGACTCTTTTTTGGATCGTCAATATTGGCAATAACTTGCTCGGGATTAACGATTTCAACCTCGGCATTTGCTTTGATGTCACCAGCAGTAACAGCACCAGCACCTTTTTTCTCTAGACGTAGCTCAACTGGTTCGTCGCTGTGTGATTTTAGGCGAATGTTTTTGATATTTAACATAATATCAATCACATCTTCTTTTACGCCTGGCACTGTGGTGAATTCATGAGTTGCACCTTCTATCTTGAAGGCAACAATAGAAGACCCCATAATGCTAGAGAGCAAAACTCGTCGTAGACTATTGCCTAGCGTATTGCCGTAACCACTATATAGCGGAGACACTTCAAAGGTTGCCATCGTATCACTTATGGTGTCAATATTTGTTAATTCTGGGTTATGAATAACTTTTGTCATACTTAGCTCCTTATCGTGAGTAATACTCAACTATTAATTGTTCATTGATATCTGGTTCGGCCTCTTCTCTCTTTGGTAAACCAGTGATATTGACTGAAACCTTTTTGGGGTCGGATTTTAGCCAACTGAGAGGTCCTTGGAATGAATTATCCAAAACGTCTTTTATGTTTGTGAAATAGACTGAATCTTTACTTTTTGGGCGCAAGGTAATTTCGTCGCCTACCTTAACGCGAATTGACGGGATATCGACGCGACGGCCATTTAGCATAAAGTGTCCATGCCCAACTAGTTGTCTAGCGGCGCGACGACTATTCGCATAACCGGCACGATAAATAACGTTGTCTAGTCGTAGCTCCAAAAATTGCAGTAGTAATTCACCAGGCAGTATACCTAGGCTACTGGAGCGGTCAGCTTCTTTATATAGACGAGCGAATTGTTTTTCAAGTAGGCCATAAGTACGGCGTACTTTTTGCTTTTCGCGTAACTGTGTTAAATATAGGCTTCCCTTGCCTTGTCTAGCATGTGCATGTTCACCGGGAATGCCAGTTTTTTTTGCTAAAACCTTAGCAGCCTTTGGGTGTAATGCGTAGCCTTCACGGCGACTCTGCTTGACTATTGGGGATGTGTCTCTAGCCATGAGATTAAGGCCTCCTTATCTTGCGTGGACGAACACCACCATGTGGGATACCTGTCACGTCTTTTATACTGTCAACTGATATATCAAAGGTATTTAAAATACGGACAGCAGCATCGCGCCCCATACCAATTCCCTTAATGAATACATCTACTGATTTTAGGCCATAATTAGCCTTGACTGTTTCAGCGGCTTTCTCAGCGGCTACTTGAGCTGCATAAGCTGTGCCTTTTTTACTTCCCCTAAAGCCGGAAGCGCCAGCACTTGAAGCTACTAAAACATTACCTTTTTTGTCTGTAAATGTGATAATTGTATTGTTAAATGTCGCTTGAATGTGCAACTGACCAGCAGGAACTGATCGGCGTTGCTTTTTACGACTAGTTTTTACTTCTGCCATAAATTAGTTCCTTTCTAAGTCTTTGTCGCAGCTTTCTTCTGCGCGCCGCCAACAGCAATTGCCTTACCCTTACGAGTTCGTGCGTTCGTTCGGGTACGTTGTCCATGGACAGGGAGACCTGCCTTATGACGTAGTCCACGATATGCGTTGACGTCTTTAAGCCGTTTAATATTATTTGACACCTGACGCTGTAAATCGCTTTCTACTACATAATCGTTATCAATTATGTTACGTAGCTTTTGTTCTTCAGCCTCGGTGAGATCTTTCACCCGAGTGGTAGGCTTTATCTTAGCCTCCGCAAGGATGGTCGCAGCAGTACGTGGGCCTATACCATATATATAGGTAAGAGCGATCTGTACTTGCTTTTCTGATGGGATTGTTACCCCAGCTATTCGAGCCATACTTAACCCTGCCTTTGCTTATTCTTAGGTTTTTTCTTGTTGATGACGTATAGTCGGCCTTTACGCCTAACTAACTGATCATCAGGACTGATTTTTTTGACACTCGCACGAACTTTCATGAGCGTACTAAACTCCAGTTTCCTTTAGTTGATATTATTGCGATTAACCTATAGTCGACTACTAGGCTAATCACGTGCGCGAAAGACAATTCTGCCCTTTGTTAGATCATAAGGGGTCATCTCGGCTTCCACGGTATCACCTGGCACCAATCGGATATAATGACGACGCATCTTTCCGCTAATGTGGGCGATTATACTATGACCGTTTTCTAGTTCAACCTTAAATTGAGTGTTTGGCAGTGCCTCCACAACCTTCCCTCGCATCTTGATTACTTCCTTTTGACTAGCCATAAGTTACAGTAGTACATTATACACACTATTGATAGTAAATGCAAGGGGTATTTTTAGGATTTATTTATAATCGTCGTAGGTAACCATAAGGGCGCGCGAATTTAATTGGCGTAGTGACTCAAGCGCAACCGAAACGACAATCAGTATTCCGGTACCACCTAACGATAGATTAAATCCAGTGATGCCAGTTATGTTATAGAGTAAATATTCCCCAATGAAAGGCATAATAGCGATTAATCCGAGTGAAATAGAGCCAAATAGAGTTAGGCGGTTAACGATGGTCGCTAGATACCTCTCTGTAGCCTTACCAGGTCGAACTCCTTCAATAAAGCCGCCTTGTTTTTGTAGGTTTTCAGCAATTTCACTAGAGTTAAAGACGATACCAGTGTAAAAGTAAGTAAACATGATTACCAGTAAGAAATATATTACTGGGTAGATAAACGCTTCAGCAGTGTTACCGGTAAATGTGCCAGGATTTGGTGTCTGAAACCAAACAATAAGGTTATCCGCGAGATTTGCAAAGTCTGGGTTACCGCCAGATTTTAAGACTTGTCCGACAAATGCTGGTAGTGCCAAAAAAGATACGGCAAAAATTATCGGAATAACTCCTGCGCCAATCAACTTAATTGGCAAAATGCTCTTTACGCCGCCATAGTTACTATTGCCATGAACTCGTTTGGCGTAGTTTATTGTTATAATGCGCTGTGCCTCGTTGATTTTGACGAGAAAATACAAGACCCCTAGCATTATGATGCCAATCACAACAATAATTGCCAATATCGTAGGATTGACAGGTATAGTAAACCAGCCAAAAACGTTTAGCGAACCTGAGGTTGTATCAAACAACGCCTGGCCAAGTGTCGCCAATGTAGCGGGCAATTGACTTATAATTCCACCAAAAATCAGGAAACTGATTCCATTTCCGATTCCTTGTTCAGTTATTAACTCACCTAGCCACATCAAAAGCACTGAACCGGCGGTCATAGCAGTAACAGCGACCATCCATTCAGTCATAGTGGCTGCTTCTAGGGCTGTAGTATTTGTTGCTAATACCGTCTGACGCAAGATAAAGATAAACGCAATAGATTGCAAAATAGCAAGTGGCACCGTCGCAATACGTGTCCATTGATTGATTTTACGACGACCTGACTCACCATCTTTGTTGAGCTCCTCAAGCTTGGGAATAGCTTTTGTCAGTAGTTGGCTAATAATAGACGCAGTAATGAATGGGCTTAGTCCAACTAGTATGATGGAAAAGCTAGAAAGTGCACCACCAGAAAGCATACCCATAATGCCACCAAGGTCTGTACTGTTAATTAAGCTATCAACAACCTCTTTGAGCTTGGTTGGTTCAGCCAGAGGAACTGGTACGAACGCTAAAAACCTATAGACTATTATAATCCCAAAGACAATTAGCAGTCTTTTTTGCATGTCTCGGTTTTTTAGTGATCGTAAAATGGTCTTCCAGTTCATAGCTTAAAGTTATCCTCTTGTTTTGGGTATTAAAATATTTGAATCCTAGCCTGAATATAATTATACACTATATCCAGGCTATGAAACTTGCTTTATTCTTTGACTACGGTAGTATTTACTTTTTGCGACTTCATGAGTGGTGTTGGGACAGCCTCAAACGTACCGCCTTTAGTCTTGATTGCGTCTTTAGCAGTCTTTGAAGCAGCTTGTACTTTGACATCTACTTTGTCAGCTAACTCACCACGCACGATAATTTTTACTGAGTGGTAAGGAGTGTTTATCAAACCGGCTTCATATAGGGCAATATTATCGACTAGTTTTCCGTTAAAACCGTTCAATTCATCAAGATAGACCACTTGTGCTGGTGTACGCAAGCTCTTAAATCCACGAGCTTTTGGTATAGCTGTTACTAATGTCCTTGAACCACCAGCAAATGATGGACGAAGTTTTTTACCAGTACGTGATTTTTGCCCTTTTGTACCGCGTCCTGCAGTTTTACCTTGTCCAGCAGCAATTCCACGACCAACTCTTTTTGGTCCTTTGTCGCTAGTTACGTCTAATTCATGGTATTTAGTCATTATTTAGACTCCTTTATAGTAGATTCTTTTTCGCCCTTGTAGCCAAGCCACTGCTCTTTTGGAACTAGAGACTTGAGTGCTTCTATTGTTGCATAGGCGATATTAACTTTGTTTGATGAACCAAGGGATTTTGTTAGGAGGTTTGTAATTCCAGTTACTCCAATAATAGAACGCACTACGCCACCAGCGATAATTCCTGTACCAGGCGAGGCAGGTTTTAATAGAACCCTTGCTCCGGAGAATTTGATCTCAACATCGTGTGGAATGGTGTCGTTATTGATTGGTACCTTGATCACATTTTTCTTTGCTACTTCTGTTGCTTTTGCGACTGCTAGCTGAACATCTGCGCCTTTTGCGACACCTACGCCAACTAAATCTTTCTTGTTTCCAACAACAACTAGAGCCTTAAAGCGAAAACGTCGTCCACCCTTTACAACTCTAGCTACTCGATCAATGCTAATAACCAACTCTTCAAACTGTTTTGGCTCAGCTGGAGCACGACGGTTATCCCTTCGTCCACGTGCACCTCGCCCTCTCTGAGGGGCAGTTTGCTCTCTTTGGGGAGCTGTTTGTTTTCCCCGGGGAACAGTTTTTTGTACTTGTTCTGCCATATTAAAACTCCAATCCTTCCTTGCGTGCCGCTTCTGCTAATGCATGTAAACGTTTTGCATAAGCACGCCCATTACGGTCAAATACTACTTTTGTTAGCTTTGCTTTTTTAGCTTTTTTAGCGATATCAGCACCAACAAAAGCTGCTTTATCTGTCAAAGTCCCCTGCTGTTTAGTGCCAACAGTCGTGCTAGCAACAATAGTTTCATGTGTTTCGTCATTGATAATTTGCGCATGAATATGCATGTTGCTGATCGTTACGGTTAGGCGAGGTCGTTCGCTTGTTCCTGAAACCTTTGAACGCACGCGGTTCTTGCGCAGGGTTTTATTTAGCTTTGTTCGGTCTATTGATGTCATAATTATTTACCTGCCTTTCCTACCTTGCGGCGAATTTCTTCATCTTGATATTTAATACCTTTACCTTTGTATGGTTCTGGTTTCTTCAAAGCGCGGATTTCGGCCGCAACCTGTCCAACAGCTTGCTTATCTATACCGCTAACGGTTATAGTCATCTTGTCAACAGTTAGTGTTACACCATCTTGAGACTTGTATTTGACTGGGTGAGAAAAACCAAGTGACATTTCAATCTCTTGACCGCCCCCGCTAACCCTAAATCCAACACCGTTTACTTCAAGCTTCTTTTGATAGCCTTCAATCAGCCCTATAACTGCGTTGTTAATCAATGAGCGCTGTAGACCATGCTGGGCTTTAGCTAGTCGCTCAT
Source organism: uncultured Candidatus Saccharibacteria bacterium (assembly GCA_964622895.1). Classification (GTDB taxonomy): domain Bacteria; phylum Patescibacteriota; class Saccharimonadia; order Saccharimonadales; family Saccharimonadaceae; genus JAGOZV01. The sequence goes on from CAZUSB010000002.1 coordinate 9,525, forward strand.
CATTTTTACGAGTGACGACAAGTTCGTTATCGTCTATTTTTACGTCTAGTTCTGATAGACGTGGAACTTCTAGTGTGCCTTTTGGATTGGTGACGATAATTTTGTCATCTTCAATCGTGATTGTCACACCAGAAGGGATTTGTATTGGTAGTTTTCCGATTCGACTCATAATATTCCTTCCTTAATATACTGACAGCAGTAATTCGCCGCCAATTTTGTTTTTGCGCGCATCAAACCCGGTCATTATACCTTGGCTTGTACTGACTAGGACTATTCCACGGCCATTTTTGACCTTTGGAATGTCGCTTGACTTTACATAGACACGGCGTCCCGGTTTTGATAAACGCTCAATTTTACTAATAACAGAGTTTTCACCTGCTTTGTTGATTTCAACAACGACGATATCTCGCGGTTTTGCAGATTCTACTTTGTAATTTGTAATGTACTTAGATTTTTTTAGTTCCTTTAGAACTGCTAGTTTCATCTTGCTTGATGGAACTGTAATTTCATTTTTTCCGACTGCTACTGCATTTCGTATGCGAGTAAGAAGGTCGGCAATTGGGTCTGTAGATTGTAATGACATATATTTGCTCCTTTCCTTCCTTACCAACTACTCTTTGTTATGCCAGGGATTTCTCCCTTTGATGCTTTGTCGCGAAAATTGATACGACTTAATCCAAAACGACGCATATAACCACGTGGTCGACCATGCAACATGTCGCGGTTCTTCCAGCGTGTTGGTGAACTGTTGCGAGGCAGTTTAGCTAGGCCCTCTTGGTCGCCAAGCTCTTTTAGCTCTGCACGCTTGTCTGCGTATTTTATGATCATTGCTTTACGTTTTTCATCACGCGCAATTGCTGATTTTTTAGCCATTAAGCAACTCCTCCTTGTTTTTCAAATGGTATACCGAATTTCTCTAATAGTGCACGACTGTGTTTAGGATTTCCTCCTGAAAGCACGATCGTTACTTGTAGTCCATGAATTAATTGTGTCTCTTCAAATGTTAATTCAGGAAATATTGATTGGTCGGTAATACCAAGATTGTAGTTGCCTGATTTATCAAAACCTTTGGCGCTAACTCCGTGAAAGTCACGAACACGTGGCAAATCAACATTGATTAGTCGGTCTAGAAATTCATAGGCGCGCTTGTCTCGTAATGTTACCATAACGCCGATTGGTGAGCCCATGCCAGCACGAATTTTAAATCCAGCAATTGATTTTTTAGCTAGTTTTTCTACAGGAGCTTGTCCGGTAATTCGTGTTAGGGTTGTTTTGACTGTTTCTAGATGACGTTTGTCATCTTTTTTCTTTCCAGTTCCTACGCTTACGACAATTTTTTCAAGTTTTGGTACTTGATTGATATTGTCTAGGTTTAGTTCGGCCTGCAGTTCCTTTGATATCGTATCTTGATACAAGGCTTTCAAGCGAGGAGCTGATGGCTTTTTTAAGTCTTTTGCCATTATTTACTCTCCTTTTTTACTTTATGGATTGGCACAGGAACATGAATGTCCTTTGAGCCTCCCTGTGGGTTAAGTTGACTTGGTTTAATGTGGCGATGCATAACGCCGACGCCTTCAATTAGAATAGTCTGGTCTTTGGTGTTTACTTTGATGACTTTTCCGGTTACGCCTTTGTTTGCACCGCTGATAATCCTTACTGTATCGTCTTTCTTGATTTTCATTTTATGCATTTTAAAGTACCTCCGGCGCTAGGCTGATAATTTTTGTATAGCCTAGGTCTCTTAGCTCTCTCGGTACTGGACCAAAGACACGAGTACCTTTAGGGTTTTTATCGTCACCGATAACAACAACTGCATTGTCATCAAAAGCGATAGTTGATCCATCTTTTCGTTGCAGTTTGTCTTTTGTGCGAACAACTACAGCCTTTACAATTGATTTTTTCTTGATTGTGCCTGTAGGGTTTGCTTCTTTAACGGTAGCGACGATCACATCACCGACTCCGGCATATCGTCGTCCACTGCCGCCAAGAACGCGGATACACAATACCTCTTTTGCTCCAGAGTTATCAGTCACTTTTAGTCTTGATTCTTGCTGTATCATCTTATGCGACCTCTTCTTCTTTCAGCTCAATTGAGCCCTTGCCTCTTTCTAAAATCTTATCAAGTGTAAAAGATTTAGTCTTTGAGATTGGACGAGTTTCACTGATTTGTACAGTGTCACCAACTTTTGCTTGATTCTTTTCATCATGCGCTGCATATTTTCTACTAGCTGTGTATTGCTTTCCATAAAGAGGATGAGTTTCACGACTAGTTACAGTAATGGTAATGGTTTTGTCGGCTGCATCTGAAGTGACAACACCGGTTAATGTCTTGGCCATCTTACTTTGACTCCTTTCTATTGGTTAGCTCTGCTTCACGTAATTTTGTCAAAACGCGAGCGATGTCTTTACGATACTTATTGATAACTTTTGGATTGACCAACTCACCTGAGCGGTGGCTACGAATAGCCTCAAATAAGTCTTTTTGCTTGGTCTTTAGGTCTGCTTCTAGAAGTTCAACAGCGTTTTCTACCTTATCTACGATGTCTTCGGTTTTTTTCTTAGCCATTGATCTGCTCCTTTGTAATAAACTTAGTTTTAACAGGAAGTTTGTGTCCAGCTAAACGCATTGCCTCACGAGCAACTTCTTCGCTAACACCTTTCATTTCAAACAAAACTGTTCCTGCTTTGACTTTAGCTACAAAAAACTCAGGATTACCTTTACCGCTACCCATCTTGACATCTTGGGGTTTACGTGTAACTGGTGTGTGTGGAAAGATTCTAATCCAGATTTTTCCACCACGCTTGATATAGCGTGTCATCGCTTGACGGGCTGCCTCTATTTGGCGGCTGGTGATGCGCTCGTTTGACTGAGCCTGCAATGCATAATCACCAAATGCAATATAGTTACCACGTGTTGCGATTCCATCATTTTTACCTTTACGGACTTTTCTAAATTTGGTTTTCTTTGGTAATAACATAATTATTTTACCCTTTCACCTTTGTAGATCCAGACCTTGACGCCGATAATTCCGGCTTGTGTCATGGCTCTAGCATTATGAAAATCAACATCAGCACGTAGTGTGTGAAGTGGCACTGAGCCCTCGCTGACTTTCTCGCGACGCGCCATCTCGGCGTTGTTTAGTCGGCCTGCTACTTGAATACGGACACCTTTTGCACCAGCATTCATTGTGTTTTGGGCAGCCATCTTTATAGCTCGCCTAAAGTTAATGCGTCGTTCCAACTGATGTGCGATATTTTCAGAAACTAACTTCGCTGATAGCTCAGGGCGTCGTACCTCATCAATATTGATACGCACTGGCAACTTAACAATCTTTTCAATAAGCTTTTTCAGTTCTGCGCTGCCTGATCCTCCTCGTCCAATCACTACACCAGCCTTGGCGGTGTGAATAGTGACAGTGACAAGATTTGCAGAGCGTTCAATCTCAATACGATCAATTGTTGGGCGCGCCTTAAAGCGATCCTCAATTAGTTCACGTATTTGATGGTCCTGCTTAAGCCAAATTGGAAAATCTTTTTTACTGGCGAACCAACGAGAGTTCCAATCTTTTGTCACCTGGAGTCGGAAGCTTTTTGGGTTTACTTTTTGTCCCATTACTTTTTCTCCTCCTTGGTAGCCGCTTTTTTGGCTACTTCTGCTTTTTTAGCTTTAACTTTAACCTGTCCCTCAACTTCCACCAAGATATTTGAGGTCTTCTTTTCAAATGGTAATGCTCGTCCGCGGCTAGCTGGTCGGTAACGACGCATACGCTTGCCGGTTGTTACTGAAAGGGTTTTGATAACAAGAGTTTTTGCGTCAAGGCCATCGTTATTGACCGCATTTGCTCGGGCGCTTTCAATTGCTTTAGCGACTGGTGTAGCAGAACGACGAGGCGTATGACTCAAAATAACTAAAGCGTCTTCTACAGTTCTACCACGAACTAAACTCGCGACAACCGCCACTTTTCGCGGTGCCAAGTCAACACCTTTTGCGTAGGCGCGAACGATTTGTGTCTCAGCCATTATTTCCTGTCCTTTCCACCATGCTTGCGGAATTTACGAGTTGGACTAAACTCACCAAGTTTGTGACCAACCATGTTTTCCGTGATAAGTACAGGTACATGAACTCTTCCGTTGTGTACAGCAATTGTTCGCCCTACAAATTCTGGGCTAATGGTGCTTTCACGCGCCCATGTTTTTATAACTGTTCTGTCATCTGGACCTAATGCATTTATCTTCTTTTGAAGCTTAAAGTCTACATATGGCCCTTTTTTTAGTGATCGACTCATATCTTACCTCTTCCTCTTCGCTTCGTGGCGACTTTTTACTATCAACTTGTTAGTGTCTTTACGACGACGTGTTCGGTAGCCTAGGGTGAGTTGTCCCCATGGGGTACGTGGCGGTTTACCAGTACCATGGGATCCACCATCACCACCACCGTGTGGGTGATCGGTTGCATTCATAACAACACCACGAACAGCAGGTCGCTTGCCTTTACGGCGATTTCTTCCGGCTGAACCAACTTTGATGTTTTGGTGTTGAATATTACCAACTGTGCCAATAGCTGCAGTAGACTCTAGACGGAACTTACGTACCTCGCCTGAGGGTAGTTTTACTAGCGCGTAGCCATTTTCTTTAGCCATTAACTGCGCTTTTGTGCCGGCAGATCTGACCATTTGAGCACCTTTGCCTGGGTTAATCTCAATTGCATAAATCTGTGAACCAATCGGAATATTGGCTAATGGCATACGGTTTGACGCTTGAATTGGAGCTTCGTTTCCACTCGTGATAACTTTGCCGACAGTCATTGAAGTATCCGCAAGAACATAATGATAAAGACCATTTTGATCCTTAATCCTAGCAATACGGGCTGACCGGTTTGGATCGTACTCAATTGCTTCAATTGTAGCGACTGTTCCTGCTGGTAGAGCGTGATTAACTAGTCGATAGTGTCTTTTGACTCCACCACCGCGGTGTCTAACAGTTATTTTACCTGTGTTATTTCGTCCAGCTGTTTGCTTTTTGCTCTTGGTTAGACTTTTTAGAGGCTTTTTAGTCGTAATCTCAGACAAATCTTGAGAAGTCATACCTCGCCTTGCAGGGGTGGTAGGATTATATTTAGTTACTGGCATTTTACTTCACCTCCTTGCTGTCTTTTTTGGTCTCTTCAGATGCTTCTATAGGCGCTTCATCAAAAACGCGGATTGAATCACCATCGGCAAGTCGGACATAGGCTTTTTTGTTGTCGCTACGGAAAGTACTTCCTGGGTAACGATTTTTGCCTCGTGAATAGCGGATTGCTTTTCCTGATTGCACTAGTGTCTTAATAGAGACGACCTTTACATCGTAGTTTTCTTCTATCGCTTCGATGATCTGGTTTTTATTAGCGTCTAGTGGAACATTAAATATATATTCGTTATTTTTAGATCCGGCATAAGCTTTTTCAGTTGCTCGCGGAGTAACAATTATCTTGTTTGTCATGATTATTTGTCCTCTCCTAGCCAGTTATTTATTACGTCTAATGCTTTGGGTGAAAGCACAATGTGATCTGCATTAAGAATATGGTATACAGAAAGGTAGTTGCCTTTTATTAGTAACACATTTTGCAGGTTATTTGTGGCGCGCAAAAGTTCCGGAGTTTTTTCGTCTACTACCAAAAGTACGCGTCGATCAAGCTTGTTGTCTTCAAGAAACTTGACTGCTTCTTTGGTTTTACCAGAAGTATTAAGTTCAAGAACTTTAATCTTACCTGCTTGATTTGCAAGTGTTAGTGCTTGTTTAACAGCCACCCTTTTTGATCGGGTTGATAGTTTCTTGGTGTAGTTTTCATTTCCACGTGGTCCAAAAACAACACCACCACCGCGCCAGATTGGGTTACGGGTTGAACCAAATCGTGCTCGGCCTGTACCTTTTTGTTTCCATGGCTTTTTGCCACCACCGCGAACTTCCCCTCTTTGTAAGGTAGTTGCGCTCGCAAGGCGTGAGTTAGCAAGATAAGAATCATAAGCTAACTTTAGTAGCTCGTGATTTGGCACTTCTACTGCAAATACTGTGTCAGGAAGTGACATTTTTTTAGTCTCTGCCATTATGCTTTTCCTCCAATCACTACTAGCCCTTTTCGCGGACCTGGAACAGCTCCTCGTAGACCGATAAGATTGTTAGTCGGATCTAGATAAGCAATACTTAGGTTTTTGACTGTTACTTGATCATGCCCCATGTGTCCAGCCATACGTTTTCCTTTGAAAACTTTTTGTGGATACATTGAACCGATTGAACCGGGGCGCCGAACATTACCATTGCCTCCGTGTGTTTTTGCACTTGTTGCAAAATTGTGTCGTTTAACCGTACCAGCAAAGCCTTTACCTTTGCTAATTCCTGTCACGTCTACAGTTTCACCAAGACCAAAACCAGAGATATCTATTGTGTCGCCGACCTTGATTCCTTCCGGAATCTCATTGACACGAATCTCCCGAATATATTTCGGTGTGGTTTTTGCTGGCTTAACGTGTCCAGCTACGGCCTTGCTCAGGTTCTTACCCTGACCATACGCAACCTGTACTGCATTGTAACCGTCTGTTTCCACGGTTTTTACCTGAGTAACAGTTACAGGTCCAGCTTCGATAAGTGTCACAGGTGTAGCTACACCATCATCGCTGATGATCTGGGTCATACCAATTTTGGTACCGAGAAGAGTCTTCATTTCTTCGTGCTCCCATTTAAAACTCTTGGTGCCGGGTAGTTCCAACAAGATATCCTTTTCTACAGCTTTATTCTATAGACTATGTACAGAGGTAAAAAAATAGCTTTTTTACTTCGTACGCGAATATCCTGGGCTTACTAGTTCACCAAGAATAAGTTATTATTACGTAATAAAGTTACATCTAGTATATTAGCATAGATTCTAAAAATTATCAAGTATTGCATATAATGCTATATGTATGAGATAATCTAAACATAAGCTAATTCATTAATTATCACTTTTAAGGAGATACGAACAAATGGCCACAGCAAAATCAACCAAGAGCAAAAAAACGACGACAAAAAAGACGCCTGCAAAAAAAGCTCCAGCAAAGAAAACTACTGCAAAAAAAGCACCAGCAAAAAAAAGCACAGCAAAGACTACAACTAAAAAAACTACTGCAAAAAAGAAACCGCAGTACCAGTCATTTAAATTATCACCTGAACAGCAACCATTCTTTACCTATAGCATCACCGACCAAACTGTCTATTGGTTCGTTCTTTCGGCGACAGTATTTGCCGTATCATTGTGGGTGTTGTATCTACATTTAGAAGTTGTGCGCATCTCTGCTGGCCTATAAGCTCAACCCTCAAAAACTAAAACCTCGGCATTTGACCGAGGTTTTTTAAACTCAAAAACTTACGTATTGATTACATGCGAATTTCAGCGTCCACACCAGCAGGTAGACTGAGGTTCTGTAGGCTGTCAATTGTTTTTGCGGTAGCATTAGAAATATCTATCAAACGCTTGTGTACTCGCATTTCAAATGCTTCACCGCCTTTTTTGTAGACGTGAGGGCTTTTGACAACTGTAAAAGTGCTTCTTTTTGTTGGTAGAGGTACAGGCCCCGCTACGTTTGCACCAGTACGAATAGCTGTGTCAATAATTTGTTTTGCAGATTGATCGATAACTTTGTGATCGTACGATTTCAATCTAATGCGGATTTTTAGTTTTTCTTCTTTTGCCATTTTATAAGTCCTTTCGTTGACTTACATTTCCGTAACCTTTATTCGAATCTTTGTTTATAAACTAAAGTCTGGTAAAGTTCTCGGAAAAATTTAATAATACAAAATTTATCTTACACTAGATCTGTAAAAATGTCAAATAAAAATACACCCCGGAATATCGGAGTGTATTTTTATGTTAAACTAAGATTATTTTATAACTTTAGTAATAACACCGGCACCAACTGTACGTCCACCTTCGCGGATAGCAAAGTCTAGGCCCTGATCGAGTGCAATTGGAGCACCAAGCTTTACCTTGAAGGTAACTGTATCGCCAGGGATAACCAATTCTTTTCCTTCAGGAAGCTCAACCTCTCCCGTAACGTCTGTGGTTCGGAAGTAGAATTGTGGTTTGTAACCTTTTGAAAATGGCGTATGACGTCCACCTTCTTCTTTCTTAAGAATATAAACTTGTGCTTCAAACTCGGTATGTGGAGTAATACTGCCTGGTTTAGCAATAACCTGTCCACGTTCAATTTGTTCGCGTTCTATACCACGTAGAAGCAATCCAGCGTTGTCGCCAGCTTGTCCACGGTCTAGGCTTTTCTTGAAAGCTTCAATTCCAGTAACAACTGATTTTTGAGTTGGTTTAATACCAACAACTTCAACTTCGTCGTTAATGTTGACAACACCTGTCTCAATTCGACCGGTAGCAACTGTACCACGGCCTTTAATTGAGAAAACGTCCTCAATTGGCATTAGGAAAGGCTTGTCTAGTTCACGAGTTGGCTCTGGAACATATTCGTCAATTGCTTTGACTAGCTCCATAATAGCGTCTTCGTTTTCAGCATCACCCTCTAGAGCCTTTAGTGCTGAGCCCTTGATAATCGGTGCGTTATCACCATCAAATCCGTTCTTGTCAAGCAATTCGCGTACATCCATCTCAACTAGCTCAACTAGCTCAGGATCAGCAAGATCCATCTTGTTCAAGAAAACTACGATCTTTGGCACACCAACCTGCTTTGCAAGCAGTACGTGTTCACGAGTCTGAGGTAGGGGGCCGTCGTTAGCAGCAACAACCAAGATAGCTCCATCAATTTGAGCTGCGCCGGTAATCATATTTTTGATGTAGTCGGCGTGTCCTGGCATATCAACATGTGCGTAGTGACGTTTTTCACTTTCATATTCTTGGTGAGAAGTAGCGATAGTAATACCGCGAGTTTTTTCCTCGGGTGCGTTGTCAATTTCGTCGTAGTTACGAGGTTGGTTAACATCGCTTGGTAATTTTTTAGCTAAAACTTGTGTTAGAGCTGCAGTAAGTGTGGTTTTACCGTGGTCAACGTGACCCATGGTACCAACGTTTACATGTGGCTTTGAACGATCAAAATCTGCCATTTGGTTTTCTCCTTTGATTATTAATTATTTGTTCGCGTGACAGTCCTAATAAAGACTCCACGACGCATGTACTATATTATACACATTTTTACCGATAGGTAAAGGTATTTTACAATTATTTGTTGGTACGTTTTTGAATTATCTCTTCAGCAACATTTGGCGGAACCTCCTCATAGTGAGATAGCTCCATTGAACTTGCTGCACGTCCCTGACTCATTGATCGAAGGTCGCTTGTATAACCAAACATATTTGCTAAAGGCACGATTGCCTTGATTAATTTGGTATTAGCACTTAAGTCTTCCATCGCTTCAATTCGTCCACGACGACTGTTCATGTCACCAATTACATCACCCATAAACTCCTCTGGAGTGGTGATTTCTATATTCATTACAGGCTCAAGTAGTACGGGTTTAGCTTTTTTAATACCTTCTCGGGTTGCTAAAATTCCGGCTAGCTTAAAGGCGAGCTCAGACGAGTCAACATCATGATAGCTACCATCATAAAGCGTAGCCTTTATGTCTACCACTGGATAACCGGCAATCACACCGCCATCTAGAGTCTCACGAATTCCCTGCTCAACTGGCTTACGGTATTCTTGCGGAACGACACCACCTTTAATAGCATCAGTAAACTCAAAGCCTTTGCCTGGCTCGTTTGGTTCAAACTTGATCCAAACATCACCATATTGACCACGTCCTCCAGATTGCTTAATATGTTTACCTTGAGACTCAGAAGTCCCACGAATCGTCTCACGGAAGGCTACCTGAGGTTCACCAATATTAGCTTCGACATTGAACTCTCGCTTCATGCGTTCAATCAAAATATCAAGATGTAACTCACCCATACCTGACATAATAGTCTGTCCTGTCTCTTCGTCGGTATGGATGCGGAATGTTGGATCTTCCTCGGATAGACGCTGCAAGGCAATCGCCATTTTTTCCTGATCGGCTTTTGACTTTGGTTCAACCGCAATAGATACTGGCGGATCTGGGAAAGTAATACTCTCAAGAGCGATCGGATGTGCAGGCTCGGTCAATGTATGTCCAGTAGCCGTCTGCTTTAAGCCAACAACTGCAGCGATATCGCCAGCGCCAATATTAGTAATATCCTCGCGCTTATCTGCGTGCATTCGCACAATTCGTCCAACTCGCTCTTTCTCTCCTGTCGTAGTATTCAAAATGTAACTACCAGCTTTTAGCTCACCACTATAAACACGGACGAAAATCAATTTACCAACAAATGGATCGGTTGCAATCTTAAAGGCTAGTGCTGACATCGGCTCTTTAACATCTGGCTTGCGAGAAACTTCATCGCCAGTCTTTGGGTTTTGTCCCCAAATTTCGTCAACATCCAATGGGCTTGGCAAGTAATCTACCATAAGGTCGAGAACTTTCTCAACAATAACGCCGCGGCCGTCTCCACCTGTCACCAAGTAAAAATCGCCATCTAGTACCCTTTTTCTGAGCGCAGATTTCAATTCCTCTTTAGTGATAGAATCTTCGCCTTCTTCTAGGAACTTCATCATTAAATCGTCATCAGCTTCTACGGCATTTTCAACCAATAGACTGCGAGCATTTTTTGCTTTTTCAAGCATATCTGCAGGAATTTCTCCCTCAATCAACTCATGATCGGCATAATTATTGTAGGTGTATGACTTCATCTCAATTAGGTCAACTACACCGTTAATATCTTTTTCAAAACCAATTGGAATATGTATGGGAAACGCTTGCTTTGACAGTCTACTATGAATAGACTCCAACGATTTCCAAAAATCACCACCAGTTTGGTTAATCTTGTTAATAAAGCAAATTCGTGGCACACCATACTTGTTGGCTTGTCGCCAAACAGTCTCTGACTGCGCCTCAACGCCCATCTTGCCATCAAACACAGTTATAGCGCCGTCAAGCACACGCAGTGAACGCTCAACCTCAGCCGTAAAGTCAATGTGACCTGGGGTATCAATAATATTAATCTTGTGATCTTTCCAAAAACAAGTGACGGCCGCAGAGGTAATAGTTATACCTCGCTCTTTTTCTTGCTCCATCCAGTCGGTAGTTGCACCATCACCATCACCCTTGACCACACCAATCTTGTGCGTCAGACCAGTGCGATACAAAATACCCTCGGTGGTAGTAGTTTTGCCGGCATCAATATGGGCAATAATACCGACATTACGTAAATCCTTTAGGGGGACATTTTTTTCAGCCATTTTTTCCTCTTTTAATAGTTTGTAATTAATGTAAATATTTTAGCTACGAGCAAAATGCGCAAAGGCACGGTTCGCTTCAGCCATCTTGTGGGTATCTTCTTTCTTTTTGAAAGCAGCACCAGTTTCGTTGTAAGCGTCTACAATCTCGTTTGCCAGACACTGTGCATATGGCATGCCAGAGCGCGCTCTTGCGGATTGCACTAGCCATGAAAATGCAAAATGGTGTTGTCGGTGACCCTGTACAGGAAATGGAATCTGGTAGTTTGCTCCACCAACACGACGTGATTTAACCTCGTAATTTGGCGAAATATTTTTCAATGCTTTTTCAAAAACCTCTAACGGATTTTCGCTGTCTAGTTTTTTGGCAGCTAATTCAAGTGCTTCATAAACTGAACGCTCAGCCAAAAGCTTTTTACCATCTAGCATAGATTTGTTGATCAACCTTTGAACTAGTGGACTTTGGTATCTCCTATCTGGAGGTAGTTGTCGTTGTAATTTAACATTTGTTTTGCGAGGCATGATTATTTATCCCCCTTTTTGGTACCGTATTTTGAACGACCTTGTTTGCGGTCAGAAACTCCCTGCAAATCCAGCGCACCACGCACAACGTGATAACGTACACCCGGTAAATCCGGCGCACGGCCCCCACGAATGAGTACAACGGCGTGCTCTTGTAGGTTGTGACCCTCTCCACCAATATAAGCCCAAACTTCTTGCCCGTTGGTTAAACGAACACGAGCAACTTTACGAAGCGCCGAGTTAGGCTTTTTTGGTGTTTTTGTCGTCACCTTGATACAAACGCCACGTTTTAGTGGACCATTTTGATCATAGTAACGAGTTTTTAGCGCGTTATGACTTCGTCCAAGTGCAGGCGATTTTGATTTTTTCGCCGCAGTTTTACGAGGTTTTCGCACCAACTGATTTATAGTAGGCATAAAACTCCCTTATGTCTTTAAACATTATTAGTAATGTGTAGCTCTCCCCAGCACGGGCTCGCTACCTTGCTCACTCCCCTTTAGTCTGCTGTACACTCGTGCAAACTTAAAATGACTGAGCGGAAACTCTTGATCATTGTAGCATAGGTCGAGAAAAAAGTAAATAGCCCATCTTGAGATGGGCTATTTTGTCTGAAGGAGCCTGCAAGCTAAGCTACATCTTCCGCATCTTGGGCTATCTCGTCTTCAAGATTTTCCTCAATGATTGCTTCATCGTTTGAGTGACGCGCGCCAGTACCAACTGGAATCTTGCGTCCGATGATGACATTTTCTTTGAGCCCCTGTAGTCTATCAACTCGTCCGCTGACAGCTGCGTTTATCAAGACACGAGTCGTATCCTGGAACGAAGCTGCCGACAAGAAGCTGTCAGACCAGATAGATACTTTGGTAATACCAAGTAATAACTGCGTATAGGTAATCAATTCCTTGCCATTTACCGCTAGTTCTGCATTTGCTTCTACGACACTCGCTTTTGATACGATGTCGCCTGATACAAATGAACTGTCACCAGGATCTTCAATCTGAACACGACTAAACATCTGTCTAACTATCACTTCTAGGTGCTTGTCTGCCACGTCTTGCCCTTGTGCCGCATAGATACGCAAAACATCATTGATGATATAGCGCTGTGTTGCTTCTGAGCCCTTTAACCTCATCAAATCATGTAGGTTTAGAGAGCCAGAGCTTAATCTATCGCCGGGCTGTACTTTATCTCCAGCCATAACCTGCACTTGAAGTCCCGCAGGTATTTCATACTTAACAGGCGCACCAGCGGCTGTAGTTAGTATAATGTGTGACTTGGTGACTTCAACATTTCCGTCAAATCCAGCAACTAGTGGCTTGGACTCATCTTCGGCCGTTGCTAGAACATCGCCAACTTTGACATTACTGCCGGTCTTGACGACAGCTTTTCGGCCATCTAGTGGGATGCGATCACTAACTCCTGCATCAGGGGTAACTTGAACAACATTGTTTTTACCGCTTTCCCAAACATCTACTGTACCAGCAATTTCTGACATAAAGGCCTGGCCTTTTGGTGTACGAGCTTCAAACAACTCTTCTACACGAGGTAGACCCTGAGTAATGTCTCCGCCGGCCACTCCACCAAGGTGGAATGTTCGTAATGTCAACTGAGTACCTGGCTCTCCGACAGACTGTGCTGCGATTGTGCCAACAGGCTGATCACCTTCAACCAAGTGTCCGGAAGCCATATCTATACCATAGCTCTTTCGTGGGATTCCACGTAAGTTTTTTGTAGATAGTACGGACTGTATTTTAACCCTCTCAATACTTTGATCTGCATCAATTTCATCAGCAATTTTTCGGGTAATAAGCTCATCTGCCCCTATATGCCCTGGAACTTCTTCAGCCGTATAGCGTCCATATAGACGATTACCAAAGTCGATCATGGTCTGTTCTGTTTCGTTGCGGTAGATATCAAATCCATCGTCATCACCTTCTACATCTTCTATAGTAAAGACGTCTTGTGAGACATCAACCAAGCGGCGAGTTAGATAACCAGAGTCGGCTGTCTTTAGCGCGGTGTCAATTAAACCTTTACGCGCACCACGAGTAGCCACGAACTGCTCAAGCGAGCTGAGTCCTTGACGATAGTTACTGCGTACAGGTAGCTCAATTTCTTGGTTTGTTGCGTCAACCATGATACCGATGCTGGCTGCGGCTGACTTGATGTTAGATACATCACCACGAGCACCAGACTCAACCATCACGCTAATACTTGTATCCATGTCTTTTAGGCGCTCTTTGATCAACTCTGTGATCTCGGTGTTATTGATTTGTCGCCATACGCCCACTGTTAGGTTGTAGCGCTCCTCCTCAGTAATCAAACCTTGGTCGTATTGTTCGGCTATCAAGGCAACTTTTTCATCACCCCTCTTTAGAATCTCCTCAATTTCTGGAAATTCTACGTAATCATCTTTTCCAGTAGAAACAGCGGCGATTGTCGCAAAGCGGAAAGCTTGACCCTTCATACGGTCAGCAACAACTGCAGTCTCTTTTGCCCCATAATCTTCAAAGATTTGCGCCAAGACTTTTTTCAGTTGCTTTTTGTTTTGTACCGCATTGTCATATGGGAAGTCTTCTGGCAAAATCTCGTTAAAGAATACTCGGCCTAGTGTTGTGTCACGGAATTCACCTTTTGTAAACACACGAATCGGACTATGTAAATCAAGTTTACCGTCGTCATATGCCATCTCGGCTTCATAGACAGAGCTGTATGGTTTTCGTTCAGCTGTTTGTGCGGAAGGCTTTTCGTATGTCAAATAATAGTTGCCAAGAACGATGTCCTGTCCAATATTTAGAACTGGTGAACCGTCAGCTGGCTTTAGCAAGTTGTTAGTTGCACTCATCAAATCTCGAGCTTCCGCTTGCGCTTTGTCAGAAAGTGGAAGGTGGACTGCCATTTGGTCACCATCGTAGTCGGCATTAAAGCCGTTTGCGACAAGTGGGTGTAGCTGTATTGCCTGACCTTCAACCAAGACTGGTTTAAATGCTTGCACAGACAGCCTGTGAAGTGACGGTGCACGGTTTAATAGTACATACTTTCCCTTGATAACCTCATCAAGAGCATCCCAAACTACAGTTTCGCCCGAATCGATCAATCGAGAAGCTGTACGAATATTGTGTGCGTAGTCGTTTTCTATTAACCAACTAATAACAAAAGGTTTAAACAGTTCAATTGCCATTTGCTTTGGTAGGCCACATTGATCAATTTTTAGCTTTGGACCAACCACAATAACTGATCGTCCAGAATAATCTACGCGCTTTCCGAGTAGGTTTTGGCGGAAACGTCCCTGTTTTCCTTTTAGCATGTCACTAAGGCTTTTTAAGCGGCGTCGACCACCGGCAGCACTAACTGCACGATTACCTCTAGCGGCACTGTTGTCAATCAATGAATCAACAGCCTCTTGAAGCATTCTTTTTTCATTTCGCTGAATCACTTCTGGTGCGTTTAAGTCAATCAGCTTCTTTAGACGGTTGTTTCGGTTGATAACACGGCGATATAGATCATTTAGATCTGATGTTGCAAACCGGCCTCCGGTAAGCTGAACCATTGGTCGCAGGTCTGGTGGAATAACTGGTAGAACCGTCATCGTCAAACTACTTGGCTTGATGCCAGCAGCTTGCATTCCCTCAAGGGTTTTTAGTCTTTTGAGTAGTTTTAGTCGTTTTTGACCTTTTGAACCTTCAGCTTCTTCGCTTAGCTCGACAATTAATTGATCTAAATCTATTTCATCAAGTAGCTCCTTCATGGCATCTCCACCCATACCAACACGAATTAATTCTTCGTACTCTTCGGGTAGATTGCGGTAATCAGTTTCACTAATCAAAGCTCTTTTTACCAAGCTATCTAGTTGGCTCTTCTTCAACAGAAATGTATCTTCTAGTTCATTTAGTTCTTTTGTCTGAGCTTGGGCTAGTTTCTTGATATCTGCATTATTTTCGTCAGCCATTTTTTCATAACGTATCTTGATAGCGGCTTTGGCTGCGTCATTTTCTGCCTCTAGGTCTGCAATAAATTGCCCGCGCTTCTCTTCATCAACTTCAAGAATTACATAAGTGGCGAAATAAGCGATTCGCTCTAGATTTCGGACAGTAATACCCAACAGCAAGGAAATCGCACTTGGGGTGCCGCGCATAAACCAGATGTGTGCGACTGGAGCAGCTAATGTAATATGCCCCATGCGTTCACGACGTGAAATAGCTTTTGTCACAATATCACCGTTTTTATCTACCGCCACTTCACGGGAACGGACTCCTCGCATTTTTGTGTCATGTGGATTAATATCTTTTACTGGCCCAAAAATCCTTTCGCAAAATAGACCGTCACGCTCTGGTTTTTGTGTACGATAATTAATCGTTTCTGGTTTAGTTACTTCACCGTGACTCCATTTTAGTACGTCTTCTGGACTAGCAACTACCAGGCGAACCGCATCAAAGTCTGCGATCCCTGTTTGTTTCATTACGCGCGCCATTTACGCCTCCTCGCCTTCATTTATTGTTTCTTCAATCTCTTCATAATCTTGTACTGTGACTCCATTGTCCAGATCACCTAATTCGTCTGCCTCGTCTAATATCTCTTCTGTTGGCTCAGCCGTTATAGAAACAGAATCTTCTTCACGATTTGAACTGATGATGGTCTCTGCATCAAGCATTTCGTCACCTTCAGATTCATCAAGTAGATCAACTTTTAGACCTAACCCTTGCAACTCTTTAACCAAGACGTTAAATGACTCAGGCAATTTTGGTCCCACAATCGGAATATTCTTGATGATAGACTCATAGGCTTTTGCGCGTCCATAAACATCATCGGACTTGATAGTAATCATCTCTTGTAGAGTGTTGGCTGCACCGTAAGCTTCTAGTGCCCAGACCTCCATCTCTCCAAAGCGTTGACCACCATTTTGCGCTTTACCACCAAGTGGCTGTTGCGTCACCATAGCGTATGGTCCAGTTGAGCGGGCATGAATCTTGTCGGCTACCATGTGGTGAAGTTTCAAGATATGCATCACACCTACGGCAGTTCTTTCTTCGAACGGTGCGCCATCACGTCCATCATAAAGTTGGAATTTACCATCTCTAGCAAAACCAGCCTTTTCTAGCTCGTCACTAATAACATCGTTAGGTACACCATTAAATGATGGCGAAGCCACCTTGTAGCCAAGCGCTCTAGCTGCCATACCGAGGTGAGTCTCAAATAATTGTCCGATATTCATACGGCTCGGCACACCAAGTGGGTTCAAAATAACATCAACAGGTGTTCCATCTTCCATGAACGGCATATCCTCTACCGGCATAATGCGAGCAATCACACCCTTGTTTCCGTGACGACCTGCCAACTTGTCGCCAACAGAGATCTTACGAAGCTCAGCAACGAAGATTTGAATTTGTTCAATCACTCCAGCTTTGAGGTCATGTCCCAGTTCTCGGCTAAATCGTTTAACAGCGACAACCTTGCCACCACCAGCGTTATTCATACGGAGTGACGTATCACGAACATCTTTTGCTTTTTCTCCAAAGATAGCCCGCAGTAGTCTCTCTTCACTAGAAAGTTCTTGCTCACCTTTTGGCGTAATCTTTCCAACCAAAACATCTCCGGTTTTGACTTCAGAACCAATCTCTACCACACCTGTTTCATCAAGATGTCGTAATGATTCTTCACTGACATTTGGAATGTCACGGGTAACTATCTCGTCGCCAAGTTTTGTTTCGCGAATTTCAACTGTATATTCTTTGATATTTATACTTGTAAGAGTGTCGTCTTGAACTAAACGATCTGACAGTACGATGGCATCATCCATATTGTATCCACCCCATGGCATAAATGCCACTAGCAAGTCTTTACCGAGTGCGATTTCGCCGTCATCAATTGAGGCACCTTCTATCAAGATATCGCCTTTTTTGACTTTGTCACCACGAGAAACTCGGACTTTTTGGTTGATAGAGCGCTCATCGTTAGATTTTGCAAAATGAATTGGCTGATACTTTTTGTTGCCGTCTTTGTACTTGACTTCAACTTCATCGGCATCTGCTCGAACAACTTCTCCAGCGCCTTCAGCTACCACTAATTGACTTGTATTTTGTGCAACCACTTGCTCTATACCTGTACCAACACTTGGCGCTTGAGGCTGAATCAATGGCACTGCCTGCTTTTGCATGCTTGATGCCATCAAAGATCGGTCAACACGGTTTTTCTCAACAAACGGAACCAAAGAAGCGGTTGAGCCGAGGATTTGTCGATATGCCACGTCCATATAAGTAACTTCGGTTGCATCCACCTGCTCTGGCAGTAGTAGGTTTCTTGCAGAAACTCGCTCTTGTTTGAATGTGCCGTCATCATTTAATTCGGCGGCAGCATCGGCGATAACCTCTTTGGCTTCCTGCGCCGCATCCAAATAAACAATCTCGTCGGTTACTTTGCCATTTTTTACTTTTAGATATGGCGTCTCAATAAAGCCGTATTCGTTGACTTTTGCATAAGTCGCTAAGTTCAATACTAGACCAATATTTGCTCCTTCGGGTGTCTCCACAAGGCAGATACGTCCGTAGTGAGTTGGGTGTGCATCACGTACATCAAAACCTGCACGCTCACGACTAAGTCCACCGGGACCCATAGAACTAAGACGTCGTTTGTGAGAAAGCTCAGCCAATGGATTTGTCTCGTCCATTAACTGTGAAAGTTGCGAACTTGCAAAAAACTCTCTAACTGCAGCGACGACTGGTCGCGCGTTGATTAATTGACTTGGTGTAACAGTTTCAATATCGCATAAGCTCATGCGGTCCATAGCATTTCTTTGTAGACGCAAAAATCCAACCCTAAATTGACGTTCAACCAGCTCTCCAACTAATTTAACGCGTCGATTTGACAGGTCATCTATATCATCAGGTAGTTCCTGAGTATGATTCAATCGGATAATCTCAGAAATAATCGCTGTTAGGTCAGAAATTTGAAAGGTGCGATTTTCTGTTGTATTTGGTAGATCAACACCTAGTCGTTGATTGATTTTGTAACGTCCAACTCGACTATAATCATAGCGCTTAAAATCAAAGAACATTCGTTCTATCATGCTTTTAGCATTTTCAACCGTCGCTAAGTCTCCTGGACGAATACGACGATAGACCTCAATCAAAGCCTCACTTTGAGAAGTTGCAGTATCTTTTTCAAGAGTTGCTTTTATATTATTGACACCATTTTCTTCTGATGGTTCAAACATTTTGATCATCTCAGAATTTGAATAGCCACCAAGTGCTCGCAACAATGTCGTAATTGGCAGTTTACGACGACGGTCAATCTTTACATAAATCGCACCATTTGCAGCGGTCTCAAACTCTAGCCAAGCACCGCGACCAGGAATAACTTTTGCGCCATAGTAATTTTTTCCCGCAACAGTATCTGCTGTAAAAAACACACCAGCTGATCGTATTAATTGTGATACAACCACTCTTTCCGTGCCGTTAACAATAAATGTTCCACGATCAGTCATCCATGGATATTCACCGAGGTAAATTTCTTGCTCCTTGACGTCTCCTGTGACTTTATTTACCAGTTCAACATTTGCATAAAGCGGCGCTTCAAATGTAATATTGTTTTCTTTTGCCCAGCTTTCTGAAAACTTCGGCTCACCGAACCAGTATTTACGAAAACTTAATGATAATTTTTGTCCAGTATAGTCATCTACTGGATTGATTTCAGCAAAAATTTCACCGATTCCAGTCTCTACTAGCTCTCGCCAGCTTTTCCTTTGATGATCTATTAAATTTGGGATCTCTAAAGCTGTGTCATCTTTTGTAAAAAAGACACGCTTAGTATTTTTTGGCTGTTTTGTTGCCACGGTTAGACTACTCCTTTAAATTATTTAGTTGATAGGATTCTTTGGCCTGAAGATTCCTGCCTTTTGGTGCATCAGACGACTGCCAATTCGTTCCGACACAAAGAAACCAAAAGTCCACTACTTCTTGCTAATTAGTATATATGATAAATCAACCAAAGTCAACAAATTTATCTATTTTGCGAGATAGGTTTTCTGGCTTTAGATAACAGAGTCAATAATTCCGTACTTCTTGGCTTCATTTGCACTCATCCAAAAATCACGGTCTACGTCTTTTTCAATTTTTGCCAGTGACTGGCCGGTATTTTTGGCTAAAATTTTATTTAACGTCTTTTTTAGGAAAATGCCTTCGTTTAACATAATCTCTTGATCAGTAATCTTGCCTTTGGTGCCACTGGACGGTTGGTGGATCATAATTCTACTATTCGGGAGGGCAAATCGCTTACCTTTTGTGCCGCTAGACAATAAAAACGCACCCATGCTAGCTTGCAACCCTATACCAATCGTCTGAATATCTGGCTTAATATATTGCATAGTGTCATAAATCGCCAATCCATCATAAACGCTGCCACCTGGACTATTTACATACAACTTAATGTCAGACTTTGGGTCTTCATAGGCAAGATGCAACAACTGAGCCACCACTAAATTGGCCGTATGCTCGTTGACCTCATCGCCCAAAAATATAACTCTTTCTTTTAGTAGACGAGAATAAATATCAAAAGCCCGTTCGCCCTGAGGTGTCGTCTCTATAACTGTTGGCACAAGATAGTTTTTCGGTTTGCTCATAATATTCCTTTGCAAAAATTGTATACGCGCTATAAGGCTATTTTTTTGTTATCTCAATCAGCTTATCAACAGTTTTTTCAGTTGCTAAACGGTTTTTGATGTCCTGGATAACAGCCTCGTCATCAAGTTGTGCCACCACTTGAGGGTTGTCTTTGTATTGAATCTTAAACATATTAATCTGGTTAGTCAACTCTTCAGGAGTAACCTCAACTTTAAGCTCTTTGCTGAGTTCTGCTAGTGCTAATCCACTCTTGACTCGTTTGACAGCAACAGGCTCAACCTCCTTAACGATCCAATCGTCCTTGTCTTTGAACTTGTTGACTTCAATATAGTTATCTATTGTTAAACCTTGGTAGGCGAGATTTTGTATAAAGTCTTGTTCAATCAAACGTTTTTGGTCTTCTATCATTACCTTAGGAGTTGGGATTGTGCTTTTGTCTACCAACTGTCCAACGAGTTCTTCTTTTTGCTTTTCTTGAGCTTCAAGCTCCTTTTGCTTTGTCAACTGCTCGGTAATGTCTGCCTTCAATTCAGCGGCCGTTTCAAATGGACCCGCTTTTTTTGCCAATTCATCGTCAAGTTCCGGTTCGGTTTTTTCATTGACTGAATTAATCTTAACAGTAAAGACGACTTTTTGCCCTGCCATCTCCTTGGCATGATAATCCTCTGGAAAAGTCAAATCAATATCAAACTCTTCGCCTGCTTTGTGCCCAACTAGAGCTTCTTCAAAACCAGGTATAAATGAGGCTGAACCCAATTCCAAGTCAAAACCTTGAGCTGTACCACCATCAAATGCGACATCATCTTTTTTGCCTGTAAAGTCAATATTTAAAGTGTCGCCATTTTTTGCTTTTCGCTTGACTTCTTTTTTCTCTGCAAAAGCTTGCTTAATCCGGCCAATAACTTCATCGATATCTTTTTGGTCAACTTTTTCAGGCTTGATTGTTGACTTTAACTTTTTGTAATCGCCAAGCTTTATTTCTGGCAACACATCGGCTTCGGCGGTAAATTCAACCGTCTCTCCGGGTACAAATTTCTTTACCTCCACTTGAGGACGCTCTAGCGCCTGTATGTCTTCTTTTATAAAAGCTTCAGCTACAGCCTTTGAGATTGCATTATTCAATATTTCATCTTGCAATTTAACGGGATCGGCATTTTTTAATGCAACATCAAAAGGTACCTTACCTTTTCTAAATCCTGCGACTTTCATCTCTTTTGCTAGTTTTGTAATTGCTACTTTTTCAGCATCCGCTAGTTCTTTTTTGTCTAGCGTAATGGTCACTTCTGTTCGGGTGTCACTAATCTTCTTTACATTTGTCTTCATAATAAGTCTATTGTATCAGATAATCTTGCTAGCTTAAACTGTCTATGCTTTTAGTTTCGCCAGTTTTGAGATTTTTGTAGGCATAATTTCCCGACTGAGCCTCGTTATTACCGACAACCACAAAATTTTTGGCGAGTTTTTTATCAGCCGATTTTATCATCTTGTCTAATTTTCGTGACGACAAGTCTACGTCAACTTTGAAGCCTTTTTTACGCAGAGTCTCTGCAAGCGACATTCCAGTAGCCATCTGTTCATCAAGAACAGCGATATAATAATCCACGCCAGCATCAA
>CAZUSB010000002.1:31656-37934 GCA_964622895.1 uncultured Candidatus Saccharibacteria bacterium
TCAGGAGTCTCTTGCGATAACAACAACTCTAATCGTTGTTTTTTCTCGTCATCGCCCACAATCTCTGACACAGCCCCATCATAGGCTTCTGCTGACATTTTATTTTTACTATCAATCAACTTTATCAATGGTTTAATCTGCTCTTTGGAAAGTTTGACATCATTCAATAAAATATCATTTAAAAGTTGTCGATGATTTACTAAAATCGAAAAATTCTCATCTGTCGCACCAAACACCTTAAGTAGCTTTTCGGCAAGCCAAATAGTCTCAGCGTCATAACTCAAACTATCAGCCCCAAACGTATCAACATTTAACTGCCAAAACTCACGCTCACGTCCTTTTTGTGGCCGCTCATAGCGCATAAAATTAGCAATACTAAATAATCTAGCTGGATAAGCCGTCTCCTGACGACGCTGCGCCACCAATCGCCCCACACTCGGAGTCGCCTCTGGTCGAATAGACACCATACGCCCGCCTTTATCCTCAAAACTATAAGCTTGATCACTAGCTAGTTCAGTACCGCTTTTTTCCAAGTACAGCTCGGTCGGCTCCAATAACGGAGTACCATACTCCTGATAGCCAAAACTTTCACATACTTCTCGCCATTTTGCAAAAATATAATTTTGAACAGTTTTTTCTTCAGGAAAATAATCCCGCGTGCCTTTATAAGGAATTTTTGATAACGTCATATGATAAATTATACACTGAATTGACAATTTGTTAACATTTTGTTATAATAATATATACTACACACAATCTGTGCGTAGAGAAAACACAAGAATCTCCGGAGGGGGCATGAAATGGGCTGGCTTACGCAAGATAGCAACGACAGCACCAAGGTTCAGGTAAGTGGAGACTACGATCGAAAGGGAGATGAGCCAAGAACGGATTTTCTTATAATCGACAGGGATACTGGCACACACAGCCATATATCTATCGACCAAGAAGGTACCGTAACAAGCCATCACGATTATCGATGAAAAATCATCCTGAGCTATGATGATAAACTAGCTCATTTACACAGAGCGTATTACATAACAGGAGAAATCATGAGTAAAGAATCAAACTTAAATACAACCACGCCAGATTACATAAATGATTTACAAGATGAACCAATGACACTATGCAACAGAATTATTGAATTAGCTCTAGATGAGGGGTTTTCTGTTAAGCTTGAAGACGATAACTCCTACGAAAGCAAAATATTCAATCTCGCCGTTAAATATTTGGACAAAAAGGACGAAGAACCCAAAGAGAAAGTCCTCGAAGAATTATTAGCAAATATTAAATAGAGATTCTACAAAAATAAAGTCACCTTATTTAATAGTGACTTTTTTATTATTACCATTCAGTCTTCGTGGCGGTAGTAGGAAAGGTGCGCGTTTCCATAACTACGATTGTCCACCACAACAATTTTTTTAGGCCTTAGCACCTCACTACTACCTATATGAGATAATACCATAACCCCGTTCTTTTTTAAATGATTAAATAATCGTGAAACTGTGGATAACTGCATGTCTTTATAGGGTGGATCAACCAAAATAATATCGTACATTTTATCAGGATTTCGTTCTGACCAACTGGCCACACCCGCTTGGATATTTTTAGTAAAATCCTCTACACCCAACAGCTCAATATTTTCATCAATAATTTTATGCGCTAAACGATCTTTTTCTACAAAAGTTACGTGATCTGCACCACGACTGAGCGCCTCTAGCCCCATTGAGCCACTGCCAGCAAATGCATCCAAAACGGTCGCGCCATCTACCAGCCCACCAAGTGAATTAAACATAGCATTTCTCATGCGCTCGCTTGCCGGATGAGTACGATGACCTGACGGAGCATTAATTGTTCTTCCACCGTATATGCCGCTAATTATTCTAATATGCATCAGCGATAAGGATTGCCGGTAAAGTTCGGATTAACAAACGTAACTATTTTTCGTAAATCAACCGGAGTTTTGACATCATTATTTAAAACAGACAGCGGGTCAAAAAGCGCTTTGATTTGAGTGTATAAATCAATAGTCGCCTGATCTAATTGCGCATAATACGCCGGGGAACCTAGCCGACCCTCGGGACGAACAATTCCACCTTTTTCTAAAATAAGATCAGTGTATTCTTTGATCAACTTGAAGGCCTTTTGACGATCTGATACGACAGTTAACTTGAGTGGAGTTAGGACGTTCGCTTTCCCAGACAGCCAATCAACAGAAACGGGCATCTCAATAGATAGCTTGCGTCCGATCTCCTGTAAATCTTTTATTAAATCCTCTCGCCCCTCAGTCGGCAAAATATAACCACTCAAAATATCAGGGTTCGTCTCGGTCTTGGCACTAGGAAGGTTTAATACTGACCAAACATCAGCGACAGCGAGCAACGTATCGGCAGTGTGGTCTTCGCTAGTCGACAATCCAGCTTCGGGAAAGTGCTTGCCTATCATTTTGATGACTTTTTTGAGTTTGCGCTTTTTGTTTCGCTCACTAGCATCATCAAATGACACAAAGACCACAGCTTCAGTCGCTTCAGCGTCAAATAGTCCGTAATTTTTGCCCTGTTTTAATGCTTCCTTGAACAAACCGCCGTCAAGATACTCTAATCGTGCTGGGGCGAACGCATCAAAAGCCATGACCGCATCAAACGCTCCCTCTTTTGTCGGAAAGGCTACCACAGCAATATGATCATCAAAGGTCAAAAAGTCGGTATTTATGACAGCCTCAGTTATAATGCCAAGAGTTCCTTGACTAGATACCATCAATGGCGTCAAATCCATTGAGCCATCTTTTGTCCTTACATATTTAATACCATTAAACCCAGCCATCGGGATATCAGGCAACCCCTCAATCAATTCGGCATTTTCCTCTATCAATATATCAAGTCCGCGATATATCTCACCCTCAAGTGTCGGTAGAGCCTTTTTCTGACTTGTCTCGCGCCTAGAAAGCCTGCCTGTCTCAATAATATCTCCACTAGATAGCACCACCTCTAATTTCGTAACTTTATCACTAAGATAACCATAACGCCCGTCATAAGGCGAAGGGCCATTATCGGCGATAATTCCTCCAACCGTACTGCGATCATCTGGGTGAGCGTGAATCGTCAAACCATGAGTTGCTAGTGTCGTAGCAAGAGTATTTATCGCCACGCCACTTTGGACATGCACAAAGCGATTTTTACCTTTTGGCGCAATATATAAAACTTTATTTAGATAAGTAGAAGTGTCCACGATAATCCCTTTGCCGATAGCGCCGCCACTAACTCCGTAGCCTTCACCTCGAGCAGTCAGACTAATTGACCGATTTTTTTCTGCCAATTGCCATGCAAATCGCGCCACTTTTCGGATATCGTTTGTGACCTTAGGAAAAACCACCATATCTGGTGCAATCTGTAAAATGCTTTCATCTACAGAAAAACTTTTTTTGATATTGTCACTAGCCGAAACCTCGCCTAGCAAATGCTGATTTAGATATTCTGATATTTTACTCATATTGATACTCAACTAACCTCTACTCAAGTTACTCTCTTAGTTATCTACTTAAAATAATAACATAATAACGCTTACGGATAAAGTCTACACACTAGCGATAAGTGCTTTTAAAGTCTCGTCTAGACTTTGATCAACCTTAGGCTGGTTGACGGGCGCACCATCCGGCTTTAAATCTTTTGAGTCATCTGGCGCTATAGCAAAATTGCTTTCCTCTTGGATGACATTAGCTTTCAATGTGCCAGTCAACACTGCTCTGGCAGCCTTGGCGGCGCGCTCACCCCTAAGACTCCAACCATAACTGACTAGCGCTACCGGTTTATTTTCCCACGGCTTTCCAATCCAATCAATCGCATTTAATTGTAGTGGCGACACAGTGTGATTATATTCTGGCAAAACAAACACTACCGCCGCCGCGCTTTCCACCATGTTCGTCCACTTTTGCACGCTGTCTGGTACATCTTTCAATTGATACCTTGCGTTCGCAGGGGAAACAGGACTATTAAAAAACGGTAGCTCTAACTCAGCAAGATCTGCTATTTCAGCCTTTTGACCTAACCTCTCAATCCCCTCCACAACCAAAGGTACTATCACCTGATTGACGCTATTTGGCCTAGCGCTACCTGTTACTACTAAGATATATGACATACTCCCCCTTTCAATTTTAGATATCCCATGCATTCCATACAAAACATTGTTATAACTATTATAACCCACGCGAAAAGCCCTTGATGTCTTTAAAGTAATTTGTTATATTTTACTTAAAGAGGCGTCGCTCTTGCTGCATAGCTTGAGCCACACCTCTTTTTTTGTTTTCAACACATTAAGCCTAACAAAAAAACCGCCCTCACGGGACGGCTTTTATCAAAATCTTTTGGTACGGATGAAAGGACTTGAACCTTCACGCCTTGCGGCATATGCTCCTAAGGCATACGTGTCTACCAATTCCACCACATCCGCGTATATGTTATGTACTGGCAAATAATATTATATCATGTTTAACTGCCCGCATAGGTATTTTCGTATGATATGATGAATTTTATGGATAACCTATCAAACCCGAGCGCAAAGCCTCATCCAAAACCGTGGCCAACTGATCCTAAATACGACCCAGATCTGCTAGAAAATGGTGATACGCGCAATGTGATAGATAAATATCGCTATTGGAAGCTAGATGCAATAAAAAAAGATCTTCAAGCCATGTCCTTCCCTATCCAAATCGCGATAGAAAACTTTCAATATGATTTTAATATTGGCACAATCGTCAGAAATGCTAATGCCTTTAATGTCCGGGCAGTACATATAATAGGTAAAAAGCAGTGGAATAAGCGCGGTGCTATGGTTACTGACCGATATATGACTGTTCATTACCATAAAACCGTTGAGGATTTTGTGAAATCTGTCACCGGCTGGAATATCATCGCAGTAGACAATATACCTCAGGCGACGACTCTGGAGAAATTTAAATTTCCCGACAAGCCGGTATTAGTTTTTGGCGGTGAAGGACCCGGGCTATCCGAAGAGCTAATCAATGCTAGCCATTTTCAACTAGCAATAGAACAATACGGCAGTACGCGGTCATTAAATGTCGGAGTCGCCAGCGGTATAGTCTTATATGAAGCAGTTCAATCGCAACGCTAAATCACCCGACATTTGACTTTTAGCCCATAATTTGATATAATAGTAAGGTTGTATTTTTCAGGCATCAGCTTGAATTTGCACTTTAAAAATAGATAGCGAGAACCTATAGGAGGTTTTTATGACGAGAGATACAGGACTGCAACCACAGAGGTTTGTGGAATTTATAGTTAGCACTGAACATGTAGGTATCTACATGTTTCGGGGCGATCACAAGCCAGATCTCGTTCAAGACGAAATGCCCGAAGCTGTCGGACAGTTGGTAGAGCGAATCTACCAAGTACTTCTTGACAAAGGGCTGGAAGATGTATTTCACATCATCATTGCCCCCGAAAAGGCGCCGAGGAAAGGCACTACAATCAAGGTTGTAGGACCAAGTGAGGTATTAGATCTCATGGACGAATTTGCGACCACGTTGGCGCATGAAGCAAAGGCGACTCAGGCGTCAGCTAAGGAGGCGCCCGTCAAGTTCAGCGCCTAGCTTTTTTCGGTTGGTTCAGATCCATTTATTTGGTAATCTGAACCAGCCGAAACGCTTGTTTCGCTATCTATTTTTATTTTTTTACTAAACCCGCATCAATTCAGTGTCGTTATACGCTGATATTTTTTTACCCTACTTTCGAGCTTTGGATAATTTGACAGCTCCTCGTCACTCGTAATGAATTTTTCAGCGATTTTTCTCACCCGAACAATTTCTCTAGTACTTGAAAGTGTAGCGATTTTTAGATTAAGGTCGCCGTGTTGACTATGTCCATAAATCTCGCCTGGACCGCGTAATTTCAAGTCCACTTCAGCCAAATAAAACCCGTCATTTGAATTTTCCAGTTCCCTCAGCCGCCGTGACGGTTTTTTGCTATCAGAATATATCAAATAGGCATAACTCTGATGACCTCCGCGTCCAACTCTTCCCCGAAGTTGATGTAACTGCGCCAATCCAAAACGGTCGGCATTTTCTATCATCATTACAGTAGCGTTCGGCACATCAACGCCTACTTCAATCACGGTGGTGCTAACCAAAATATCTAGCTCGTGTACCAAAAACTGCTCCATTACCGCTTGTTTGTCTTGCGCATTCATCTTACCGTGCAACATCCCCACCCGATAATTTTTAAAATGTTTATTTTGCAAAAGCTTAAACTGTTTTTCGGTATTTTTCA
>CAZUSB010000002.1:38034-45338 GCA_964622895.1 uncultured Candidatus Saccharibacteria bacterium
GACAATAAATGCGGCAGATGTTCAGATTTTTCTAGCAACGCTTGACGTTGTTTGACGCCAAAACGATGTTGCTCATCTATCACCACATACCCTAATTTTTTAAACTGTAGCGCCTCCTGAATCAAAGCGTGAGTCCCGACAATAATATCTACTCCACCCTCGGCAATCTGCTGGTAAATCAACCGCCTAGCTTCGCCCTTGACTCTACCGGTCAATAATCCAACCTTCACGCCTACATCGGATAGCATTTCTTGTAAAGATTTAGCGTGCTGAGTGGCCAAAATATCAGTTGGCGCTAATATCGCCGTTTGTAATCCATGCCGGGCGGCCTGAACAGCAGTTAATCCAGCCACTACAGTCTTGCCCGACCCAACATCACCCTGCAATAAACGGTTCATCGGGTGAGGTTTATTAAAATCCTGAATTATTTCCCACGTGGCTTTACGCTGAGCATCAGTTAGTTTATAGGGTAAATTATCTACTAATTTTTTTATTACCTTTTCGTCAAAAGGTATTTGCCAACCAGTCAATCGCGCATTTTCCTGTTTATTTAACTGGCTAGCGAGTGTTAATTCAAACAACTCATTAAACGATAATCGCTCCGTGGCCTCTTTGATATCATTTTCGGACTGAGGAAAATGAAGTTTATCTAACGCCTCGGCCTGCGATATAACATTCACTTCTTTAATCACAGATAACGGTAAATATTCGGGATACTCTTTGATTAGGGGCTGTAGATTTCTTAGAGATTTTGCAATTGTCTGACGTTTAATCCCACCGCTTAGTGGATAAATCGGCATAATTTCATCAGTCACCTCGTCAAGCTCACTAGCCGCTGTTACACTTGGGCTATTTAATTGAAAACGATTGTACTGAAACTCGTAATTACCTGTAAAATAAAACTCCCCGCCATTGCCTAATTGTTTAGCACGATAGGCCTGATTGAACCAAACAGCCATAGTCTTGCCGTCATTGTCGGCTAAAACTGCAGTGGTGATAGTCATGCCACGCCTTACATGACGAGTGCTTACCGACTCAACGCGCGCCTTTAGTGTTACTTTTCCCGGCACTATTTTATTTATGGCCGTCACAGCCGAAAAATCTTCGTACCGACGCGGATAATGCTCAATTAGATCATCTATTGTAAAAAGCCCAGCTTTTTCAAACTGCTTAAGCGTTGCCGGCCCGACACCCTTGACCTTACCTAAAGATGAAGTCGGCTGCATAAACTCTATCGCACAAGAATAAAGCTATTCTTGCCTTTTTTTATAATACTTTTTACCGCAACATCTTGATCGTCACTAATTTTTGCGCCATTTATACTGACGCCACCACCAGAAATGAGCCGTCGAGACTCGCCTAGACTCTTTGACTGTCCACTGGAAAGCAAAATCTCACTAGCCTTGCCAGGAGTTGCTGTTGGTATTTCCTCCGCCAACGCCTGCAATTCCTCTTCTGTCAACTCATCAACCGGGCGTCCTTCAAAAAGCACTTCAGTCACATGCTCAACTTCTTGACGACGCCCTTTAGAATGTACTAAGTCCGTCACCTCTTTGGCTAAACGCTTTTGCGCTAAACGTAGATGTGGTTGCGCAAGATGCTCCTGCTCAATTTCATCAATTTGCGTCTTGTCAAGCAGTGTAAATAATTTGAGGTAATCAATCGCCGCTTCATCATTCACTCCAAGCCAAAACTGATAAAACTTATATGGACTCGTTTTCAAAGGATCAAGCCAAACGGCACCATCGGCACTTTTACCAAATTTCTTACCTGTAGTCTTGTCAAGCACCAAAGGTGCAGTCATCCCGTTAACTTCAACGCCATTGACCTTGCGAATCAAATCCACACCGGACAATATATTTCCCCACTGGTCGCTGCCGCCAATCTGAAAGTTAACTTCATAGTTATCATTAAGATGCAAAAAGTCATAGCCCTGTAATAATGTGTAGCTAAATTCGGCATAGCTGATGCCACTACCTTTTTCACCCATACGCGAAGCAATATAATCTCGCCCTACCAGTTGAGTCATACTAAAATGCTTGCCTGTATTGCGTAAAAAATCCAGCACAGTTAAATTTTTTAGCCAATCATAATTATTGACCAAAGTAAAAGGTTTATCACTAAATAATTTTTGTACCTGCATGCTCAATGCCTCAGCGTTCAGGTTGATAGATTCAAGTGCTAAAAGTTGTCGCTCTTCATCACGTCCTCCTGGATCGCCTATAATCCCGGTTCCACCGCCAATCAATAAAACCACTCTATGTCCATGATCCATAAATCGTCGCGCTAACATATAGACCGCTAAATTTCCCACATGCAAACTATCTGCAGACGGATCAGCCCCTAGATAAACTACATGATTACTATCGTCCAGCTCGCTCGCCTGTTTTAGGGTAGTTTGTTTGTAAAAGCCACGCCATATAAGCTCATCAGATAGCTTCATAATTCTCCTTTTGTTGATTATCTTTATTATAGCAAAATATCTATAAAAACGTAATTAAAATGATATAATGGTAAAGTATAATTTTTTGAGGAGAAGGTTATTTCAAGAGAAGAAAACAAGAGCTCAAACGAGCCAAAGACAAAGAAATCACGACACAGTGTCTATGCTAATTTAAAGCGTAAAAAAACACCTAAAAAGACACGGTCTGATAAAGATACCCGTAAAAAAGCCAAAGATATCGCCAACTTACCAAAAGATCCGGTCAAGCGATTCTTTTATAGACTTCACCCAAAAAGAGTTAAGAAATTTATTTTTAGCAAACGTGGTGGCATGACTATCTTAAAAATCCTCGGAGTTTTACTATTAATCGGAGTAATATCCATAGGCGCATTGTTTGCGTACTTCAGAAAAGACCTTGATACACTACGACCAGAAGAGGTCACCAAGCGAGTCCAAACGACGGTCAATGTTTATCTAGACCGCAACGGTAAACTTCTATGGGAAGACAAAGGTAACGGTAACTATAGGCTCGTTGTCAAGAGTGAAGATCTTAGCGACAACCTCAAAAATGCCACTATCGCCGTAGAAGACAAGGATTTTTACAAACATGGAGGTGTTAGCGTCGTTGCACTGAGTCGCGCCGTAATCAACAATATGGGAGGTGGAAAAACACAAGGTGGCTCCACTCTAACCCAGCAATTAGTTAAACAAGTATTTTTCTCTGCCGAGTCCCAAGACCGTGCTTTGACTGGCATACCTCGTAAGATCAAAGAGTTGATACTATCAATTGAACTAGAGAGAATGTATGACAAGGATCAGATTTTGACTCTCTATTTAAATGAGTCTCCTTATGGCGGTCGTCGCAATGGCGCAGAATCGGGAGCTAGAACATATTTCGGTAAATCGGCCAAGGAGCTATCAATCGCAGAAGCAGCTTTACTAGCAGGCATCCCAAACAACCCTTCCGTTTATGACCCATACAATGTCGCTGGACATAAAGCCTTGATAGCCAGACAACATCACGTGATTGATCGCATGTTAGACGAAGGCTTCATCACAAAGGAACAAGCAACCGAGGCCAAAGAGTATCCGATTATTGACAATATCTTACCAGCTTCTAGTCAGTATGCTGACATTAAAGCACCCCACTTTGTACAAATGGTACGAACAGACCTTGAAAAAGAACTAGGCAAAACTGTGGTGGGACGAGGCGGTCTGACCATCAAAACCACTCTTGATCTACGTATTCAGGAAAAGTTAGAAGAATCCATGGCTAATCTCTTTAATTCAAATACCCCTGCACAAGCTGGTTTCAGTAACGGAGCAGCCACACTCGAAGACACACAAACTGGTCAGATCATTGCATTGATGGGGAGTCGTGATTTTTCATTCCCTAATTTTGGTCAAGACAATGCCGCTATCGCTTTTATTCAGCCAGGGTCAACTATTAAACCACTAGTTTATGCAAAAGCATTTGAGAAAAATGAAGAAAAACCAACATTTGGTACTGGCTCTACAATCGTTGATGATAATATTGATGCTCTTTATGGCGCCCGAGTAAACAACGCCGATAATCGTTTCAAGGGCACAATGACTATGCGCGACGCACTCGCACAGTCACGAAACATCCCAGCAATTAAAACTATGTATATCAACGGGGTCACGCCAACCATAGAATATATCCAAAAAGTTGGTGCAAGTTCTTATTGCACCCAAGGCGTAGATAAACAAGCAGGCCTTGCGTCATCAATCGGCGGTTGTGGTGTACGCCAAGTAGATCTAGTTAGTGCATATTCTACTATGTCACGTCAAGGCATCTACAAGCCACAAGCATTGATTTTAGAGGTTAAAGATAGCTCTGGAGCTGTAGTTAAGAAATGGGCAGACACCGAAGGCAAACGCGTCATGAGTGCTCAAGTAGCCTACATGATTTCTGATATTCTGTCTGATCCACAAGCCCGTGCCCCTCTTTATGGCGCATACCCCCAAGGAGTTTATTTAAATGGTATTCGCAGCTCCGCCAAAACCGGTACATCCGACCGTGGCGGAAAAGCCAAAGATATTTGGATGGTCAGCTATTCACCAGCGCTAGCTATGGGTGTATGGCTAGGAAACCCTGATACATCAACTTTACGTAACGCCAGCTCTATTATTACTGGACGTGTGGTAGAGCCTGTTATGACATATGCACACAAAGAAATTTACGCCAATGAAGGAAAATGGAAAGCCGACGACTGGTATCAATTCCCTGACGGTTTACAAAAACAAGGCAAAGAACTTTACCCATCATGGTGGAATAAAAAACAAGGCCAGTCCGAAGTTAAAATGAACTTCAACCGACTCAACAAATTAAAAGCTACGGAGTGTACCATCCCTGAGGCTATTATTGAACTTAGTGTCATGAAATCAAAAGACCCAATTACTAAAAAAGAGATATTCCTGGCACCAAGTGGCTACGATGTCAACAAAGACGACCCGTGTACCGATGCTGCTGGATCAGTCAACCTGACGGTTACCGCCACACAAATTACCGGCTCAGTATCGGGAGCCATTCAACCAGTATCTATTCAGATATTCCACAATGACAACCTTCGAAACACCGTTACTGGTACCACCATAAATCAATCTATCGCTGGTTCACCTGGAGATACAGTTTATGTCAAGTTAGTTTATGAAAATGGCACAGAAAGAAAGAGCCAGGTCTTTACGATCGCTGGCTCCCCGAATCCTACTCCTCCGTCAACTGACAACTAAATTGTTACGCACCGACAACGTCTAACGAACTATCCGACCAAAAAGCATCTTACCAGCTTTTGTCTGTAAGCTTCGCTGCACTTCAACCTTTACAGTCTTTCCAATATATTTATCAGCCTTTTCAATCACAACCATCGTTCCATCAGGTGTATTGCCGACTGCCTGTTGTGGGTCTTGCCCTTTTTGAGTCAATGTCACTTCTATTATCTCACCGGGCAAATATTTCAATCGCAATGACAATGCTAGGTCATTAATATTCAGCACATTAATCCCCTCCACCGTGGCGACTTTATTTAGGTTGAAGTCCAAGGTGCATAAAACTGAACCGGGATCTGCCTTTGTTAATCGAATCAACTGCTCGTCTACGCCAATATCTGTTTCTATATCATCTTGTAAGATATTAACCTTAACGCTCTTTAATGCTTGCAAATCAGCTACTACATCAAGTCCATAGCGCGCTCGTGAACGTTTTTGAGAGTCAGTACCGTCTGCCATCAACTGAAGCTCCGCTAGCACACTTTTTGGCACCTGTAAGACTCCGCCCAGAAAACCGGACTCTGCGACAGTTGTGATCCGTCCATCTATTAGCACCGACGTGTCTATGTAGACATTCCTCTCAACCACCTTGGTTGCTAACTTTTTTTGATTCACCAACACCAAATAGCTGGTCTCTAAAATAATAATTACTAATGCAATATAAATGAAAATCATATAAATCCTTTTTTGTTAAATATTAAATAATAATGTTAATTTTGTAAATGTTTGATCAGTGCTCCGCGCAGATCGGATGCTCCGTCAATAAACTTGTTTGTTTTATAGGGCTTTGGCGCGATGGCAGATTTGAATCCCAATTTTTTCGCCTCATCAATCCGTCGATCAGTTAATTTTGCCGAACGAATTTCCCCACCAAGACCAACCTCGCCAAATACTACTATATCATCACTTAGCTTGCGCCCACTTGCCACACTAGCTATCGCCATACATATTGCCAGGTCTGCCGCTCGGTCATCTAGCTTGACTCCTCCAACGACATTTATGTATATATCCTTGTCGGCAAGCTTTAAATTGGTTCTTTTTTCCAAGACCGCCACCAATAAATTAAGACGATTGATATCAAAACCACTTGCCGCTCGTTTTGGATAACCAAATGACGTCGTGTTGACTAGAGCCTGTATCTCAACCAGTAATGGCCTGTTGCCCTCAATTGTAGCGAGCACGACAGAACCGTCTTGATTATTGCGTTCCTTTAAGAGAGTTGCAGAAGGATTTTCCACGATTCTCAGACCTTGATCGTCCATCTCAAAAATAACTGCCTCTGATGTAGAGCCATATCTATTTTTGACAGCGCGAAGCACCTTGAAGCCGCCATAACGATCACCCTCGAACTGAATCACAACATCTACCAAATGCTCCAAAACTTTTGGCCCAGCAATCGTCCCGTCTTTTGTCACATGTCCAACCAACATAACGGCCGTATTTGATTGTTTGGCAGCTCGGATGATGACATTGCTCGCACCCGTCACCTGACTGACCGTACCGGGAGCGCTAGTTAGTTCATCTAGTGCCATCGTCTGGATAGAGTCTATCACTACCAAATCATAGTGGTCTTCTTTTATGGTAGCAGCGATATCACTGGCATTGGTTGAAGAAATAAAATCTAAATTGTTCAAATTATCCAAAACACCCAAGCGCTGTGCACGCAACTTTATCTGCGACGCCGACTCTTCGCCGCTAACATACAGAACCTTCTTGTTTTTGCTAACTTGGCTAGATAATTGCATAAGAAGCGTACTCTTACCGATACCCGGCTGCCCTGCCACCAAAGACACACCACCCGATACAATACCACCGCCGAGCACCTCATCTAGCTCTTTTAAGCCGGTACGTATTCGATCGTGAGACTGACTAATCTTGACATCTCGTAGCGACTGCGCCTGCAAAACCTTACCTGAAGACTGCGCCTTTGCCACAGCAGACTTACCCCCACTTTCAACAGCCTGCTCGACCAAAGAGTTCCATTCTCCACAATTGGCACACCTCCCCACCCACTTTGGATAAACAGCCCCACAACTTTGACAGACGAATTGAGATTTTGATTTGGCCATGT
>CAZUSB010000003.1:0-2302 GCA_964622895.1 uncultured Candidatus Saccharibacteria bacterium
GATGCGAGGGGGCAGGGATTTCCTGCAAAATGAGAAGGAGTGTCTACGTATTGCGCTCCAATACTTGCTGGAGACGATGTGGTAGGTTCCTAGTTTTTACTTGATGGCTGACTTTGCGAAGTCGGTCGTTTAGGGTGCGGTTGTCCTTGCCTAGACGATGGAGTTGATCTTCTAGTAGTGCATTGGCGTCCAAGAGACGTTCATTTTCACTCCTTAGACTATCAAGCTCTGCCTGGCTAAAGGCATTGTCCCTTTCAAGTGTTTCACTGATTGCAACCAGCCGCCCAATCACCCTGATTAGGTTATGCTTTGAGAACCTTTGAAGATTACCACACGAAAAATCGACAACTGTGTTTTCCTCATCATCATCCATTTTTCTCTCATTTCTGTACTTATTTAGTTAAGGTAACTAAATATTATATAAATGATACCATCTTATGCATAGGCCGTCAATTACTTGAGGAAACCTTGCATAATTTGTCATATTTTGCTATAATAGAGCAAAGTTTAACTACAATCAAAAAAAGGAAGAAGATGGCAAAGAAGAATACAAAGCGAAAGCTAGTTGGTATGGTGAGTGAAGAGAGCAATAATCGTACTTATTACACTACCAAAAATACTCAAAACACTGCAGAAAAACTGACCCTACGTAAATATGATCCTGTGTTAAAAAAGCATGTTACTTATACCGAGACGAAAAAAAGTCTTGGACGTAACGAGATCAAGCCTCGTAAAAAATAATTAACGGGATTAGACCTAATTGATAAATTTAAGCCAACCGCCAAACGGCGCTTTGTGTTATATTAATATATGACTATGAAAACTCCTACAGCCGACAAAAACATTATTTCTGTAACAAATTTCTCTATGATTTTTGGCGATAAAGTCGCAGTAAAAGATTTAAGTTTTGATGTAAAAAAAGGCGAGACGTTTGGTTTTTTAGGTTCAAACGGCAGCGGAAAAACTACGACATTACGGGCACTGCTTGGACTATATCACCCGACCAAAGGTTCTTTAAAAGTTGCTGGTAAAAATTATTCGCCAGACAGCACCACCAAACTTGGCTACCTGCCAGAAGAAAGAGGCATGTACAAAAAAGAATCCGTTCTAGATATTATGATATATTTTGGTGTTCTAAAAGGTCTGTCTCGCTCTGAAGCAAAAAAACAATCGCTAAATTATCTAAAAAAAGTTGACATGAGTCAATTTGCAAAAACGCGAATTGACAAGCTTTCCGGAGGACAGCAACAAAAAGTTCAACTGGGCATCACAATTATTGATGACCCCGAGTTACTGATTCTGGACGAACCGACCAAAGGCTTTGATCCGGTCAATCGCAGACTGCTGATGAATATCATAGAGGAGCGCAAAAAAAATGGTGCGACGGTTGTTATCGTAACACATCAAATGGAAGAAGCCGAACGACTATGCGACCGCTTAATTTTGCTAAAAAACGGTGAAACAAAAGCTTATGGCACATTAAAAGATATCAAAAAACAATTTCACAACAAGTCACTAGACGATATTTTCGTGGAAATATATCAAGGAGAAGAGGAGAAAGTCTAATGCACAATCTAGGCAACGTAGTCCGATTTGAGGTTTTTCGTTCTTTGAAAAAGTGGAGTTTTTGGATTTCACTACTTTCATTTCCCGTTATGATTGCGGTTATATATGCGTTGGTATATTTCTCTTCAGTCACTAGTGAACAAAAACTAGCCGACCTAGCCAAATCTGATATTAATAATATTCAAGTTATAGATCAGTCAGGAATTATTACCCCTGAGATAGCCAACCAACTTAAGATAACTCTTTTAGCTGATAAAGACAGAGAACAGGCTATAGAGTCTGTAAAAAATGGACAATCGGACCTACTGGTTGTCTATTCCAAAAACCCAGCAAAAGAGAAAACTCAAACTTATGGCAAGGAAATAAGTATTTTTGAAAACGAAAGATACACCACAGCCGCCAATACCATACTAGTTACGGCATCCGGTGCTTATGTCACAAATGAAAAAGCATTACCGATATTATCCTCATCACAACTACCAGTCACCAGTGTCACGTTTAAAGACGGTGAGAAAATCGGCGGTCTTGAACGCATCATCGCGCCAATTCTTTTCTTGGTGATTTTCTATCTTGTTTTGATGCTTCTCGGAAATCAAATGGTCATCTCTACGACCGAAGAAAAAGAAAACCGTGTGACCGAAATTATTTTAACCACCATAAAGTCACGCACGTTGATTATTGGTAAAATTATATCGTTGTTTATTCTTGGATTTATTCAGGTGGCGGTCATTATGGG
>CAZUSB010000003.1:2402-39022 GCA_964622895.1 uncultured Candidatus Saccharibacteria bacterium
ATTACTGACCCGTCATCGGTGCTTGTGCAAGTGTTGAGTTATTTTCCGTTATCTGCGCCAGTCACTATCATGCTTCAAAATGCATTTGGAGTTTTAGATCCAACAACTGCATTAATCGGGATAGCCATCATCTGGCTGACCGCTATTATTTTCCTCATTATGGCGTCAAATATTTTTAAATACGGCACGTTAGAATATGGTCGAAGACTGTCATTGCGCGAGATTACAAATAAAAAACATCGGGCATAAATGACAAAGTTTTCTTTTGAGATTACCAACACAATACAGGGTGCTCCATTAGCCAGAGCAGGTATAATAACAACGCCTCACGGCAAGATAGAAACACCGGCATTTATAGTGGTCGGTACAAAAGCCAACGTCAAAGCGATGGTACCTGAGCAGGTGTCCGCGGTTGGCGCACAAGCGGTTTTAGCTAACGCCTATCATTTATACCTACAGCCAGGCTCCAAGATTATTGAAAAAGCAGGTGGTTTAGGAAAGTTTATGAATTGGCCAGGTCCAACATTTACTGACTCCGGAGGATTTCAGGTATTATCGCTCGGTAGCGGCTTCAAAAAAGTTTTAGCGATGGACTCCTCGATAGAAAAGGAAAAGGTTATTGCACAGACAAAAACTCGTCATGCTTTTATAGATAATGACGGTGTTACATTTAAATCTCACCTTGATGGTTCATTACATCGATTTACGCCAGAGGTCTCAATGCAAGTTCAACACGAAATTGGTGCAGATATTACATTTGCATTTGATGAACTAACGGCGCTTGTAGATAGCTATCAATACCAAATAGAGTCACTCGATCAAAGAACTCATCCATGGGCCAAACGGAGCCTTGCAGAGGTTCAGCGATTACGTCAAGAATATCCTGATAAGCCGTACCAAGCACTATTTGGTGTCGTGCAAGGGGCACAACACAAAGATTTACGACAAAAATCCGCCAAATTCCTAGCCGGGCTTGATTTTGATGGCTATGGCATCGGTGGAGCGTTAGAAAAAAATCAACTGGGAGAAATTGTTAGTTGGGTCAATGAAATATTACCAGCTAATAAACCACGTCATCTACTGGGCATCAGCGAGCCTGATGACATTTTTGAGGCAGTCAAGCAAGGAATTGATACGTTTGACTGTGTATCACCAACACGAGTAGGTAGGAATGGTGGCGCTTATACATATGATGGTCGCATCAATATGAAGACTGCCAGGTACAAAGAAGACTTTAGCCCAATCGAAGAGCAATGTGAGTGTTATACTTGTACAAATTACACAAAAGCTTATATCCAACATCTTTTACGCGCCAAAGAAAGTTTGGCCGGTACACTACTATCAATTCATAACGAATATTTCATTATAAAATTAGTTGATGATATACGAAAAAGCATCGTGGACGGTACTTTTTTTGAATTAGAAAAAAACTGGCTCCGACGATACTACAAAAAAGTGGTATAATAATAAACATCATGAAATTGAATTTACCTAAACCCTGTTTAGTGGTGACTGTTGGAGTGGCCGGATCTGGAAAAACTTACTTTGCTAATTATTTTTCAAAGATATACGATCTGCCACTTATTAGTAGTGCCCTAACTACAGAGATTTTATTTGAAAAGCCCAACTTTTCTGACGAAGAATCTGCGCTCGTAAAAAAAGTTAATACCGAAGAGCTAGTGCAGCTACTAAAAACGAAATGCACTGTCATCTATGACGGTTTTAGCGATACAAGAGTAGCGAGATACGACCTAACGAGACTAGCCAATCAACACAATTACGATATTATGTTTGTCTGGGTTCAAACTGACGAACCGACTTCTTTACATCGAGCAATCAAAAATGGCATGGATCAAACACGCTTCGAAAAACTAGCAAGCAAGTTCACTCCACTAAACGAACGTGAGCGACACATAGTTATAAGCGGAAAACGCCGCCCCAACGACCAGCTCAAAAATGTAATTAGCAATATTTTGCCCAGAGTATAAACGTGGCCGAAATACTAGATCACGAACTAGGCAGAATCATTATCAGAAAATATAATCAAGCACGCAGTATCAAAGCGCGTCGAGCGCCCAATGGAGATTTACGTGTATCTGCACCAGCTCACACGCCAAATTTTATAATTAAACACTTCATCAACCAAAACAGAAAAGCGCTACTCAAACTACTGGAAGAGTCGGCGCCTGAAATAAGTTATTACGACGGAATGATTGTGGGAAAAAGTCATTCGCTTATTGTCTCAAACGCAAATGAACTAACGGTCAATATCAAAAACAACATTATAGCGGTCAACCTACCATCAAGTCTGACACTAACTGATCAAAACGTCATCAATATTTTGCGCCCTGCAGTCATCAAGGCTTTAAAAAAAGAAGCAAAAGCTCATCTCCCAAAAAGACTAGACTATATTGCAAAACGGCATGGGTTTACATATAGAACAGTTAAATTCTCTCATGCCAGTAGCAAGTGGGGAAGCTGTAAAAATGATGGCACAATCAATCTTAATATCGCGTTAATGAAGCTACCGTTTGAACTAATTGATTATGTGATTGCGC
The DNA here is from genome assembly GCA_964622895.1 of uncultured Candidatus Saccharibacteria bacterium. Lineage (GTDB taxonomy): Bacteria > Patescibacteriota > Saccharimonadia > Saccharimonadales > Saccharimonadaceae > JAGOZV01. Next base: position 4,961 of record CAZUSB010000003.1, read on the forward strand.
ATGAGCTAGCACACACTATAGAGATGAACCACAGTCCTCAGTTTTGGCGGGTGGTTGCGGGTATAGACCCAAACTACAAACATCACCGTAAAATGATTAAAAATGAAAGCCCTAATATCTAAGCATAACTGTTTTTAACATGATATACTAAATACAGTATGAACGGTGGGAGAAAATTAAAACGTAATATAATGTTACCACTGAAAACAGTGGGGTTCGTTGTGCCTTTGATTATAGTAATGTTTGGCGCAACAATGCAGTTCTTTTATCCTGACAAAAACCCCCAAGAAATCATTAAATTTGCTGTTATCTCGGTAATTTGGGTCGTACTAGCAACGGCGCAGCTCTCTAAAAAAAATAATCCAAAACTTGTAATTATAGCCTATCATTTACTGGCGACCGTCTCAATTCTGTTAGTTTACCCGATTATGGCGCCATTTATCTCATTTTGGATCTTGCTTTCTTTAGCAGCATTCGTGCGCTACGGCCAATTTGGATTAATTATGAGCTTACTTTGGTTATTATTCACATTAACCGTCAGCTCCATCTTGCGACTAGGCAATAATGCCACTATTTTTGCTTACGAATTTGCGACAGTTGTAGCCGTCATCTCTGCGAGTTACGTGATTTTTATGCTATCGAGTTCACAGGAGCAAGCTCGTGACGCTCTACATAAATCGAGAGCGCGTGAATCTCTTCAGCGCAATCGCTTACTGTCAATTATAAATAATCAATCTGATGGCATAATCAGTGTAGATAAGCGTGGTTTCATACGAGTTTTCAACTCTGCGAGCATGTGGCTTTTAGATACAAACAAAGATTTAATTGGTCAAAAAATTAATCACGTTTTTCCGTTGTATAACTTAGACAGGGAAAAAGTAGATATATTCAAAGAATTGACAAGCGCTAAAACATCTTTAACCCGTGATGATCTTTTGTTTAAAACTGGTGAGGGAGAGATGCTGAGATTTGAAGTTACATTTGCACCGATTCGTCACGCTTATGGTAAAAAAGAGATCCAAAAAAGCAACGACGATTACATTATCATTTTTCGTGATATCACCAGTAAGAAAAATCTTGATGAAGAAAAAAATGAATTCATCAGTGTTGTTTCGCACGAATTACGGACGCCGATTACAGTTGCAGAAGGCGCTCTTTCCAATGCCCAGCTCCTTTACGACAGCCCAAGAGCACCACGTAGTGCAGTAAAAAAAGCTATCGCCATGGGTCATGATCAGGTTTTATTTCTGGCCAATATGATAAATGACCTCAGTACATTATCACGCGCCCAAAGAGATATCATGGCTGAGCCCGAGATTATTTCTGTAAAAGAGCTCGGCTATCAGACGTTAGATCGCTACTCGGGTGAGGCTAAGCGAAAAGGCTTAATTTTAGATCTAGACATGTCGGCGCGCCTTGGGTCAGTCTTTACTAGCCGGCTATATCTAGAAGAGCTGATGCAAAATCTAGTACTAAACGCCATAAAATACACCCCGTCAGGTAGAGTAACCATAAAATTAACCCGAAAAGGCGATGAGATACAGTTTGCAGTAATTGACACGGGAATCGGTATATCAAGAAGCGAGCGTGAAAAAATATTTGAAAAATTTTATCGTAGCGAAGATTTTCGTACTCGTGAAACTAGCGGCACTGGCTTGGGACTATTTTTGTCAGCTCAGCTCGCCGACAAAATGGGCGCTTGGCTCAAGCTTACGAGCCGTGTCAATCACGGGTCTACCTTTTACTTTGAATTACCTGTATACGATCAAAAAGACGAAAGTGAGCTTGTATAAATGATCTGTAGTTGTTATAATAAACTTGACAGTCTGCATAGCAGACTATTTTAATTGGGAGAAGATATGGCTTCGGGAAAAACAACCAAAGAAACAACCAAAGAAACAAAGGTAAAGAAGAAGACGACAAAAAAGCCGTCTCAATCCAAATCACACGATAAAAAACATGACAAAAAGGGATTCTGGGCAAAACTTGGGGCTTATTTTAAAGGATCATGGCAGGAACTCAAAAAAGTCCAATGGCCCGACAAAAAAGCGACCTGGAGCTTAACGATCGCCGTCCTGGTTTTTACGGCATTTTTCGTAGTGATTATATTACTAATAGATATAATCTTCCAAGAACTATTTAATATGATTTTAGCGAGGTAAATTATGACAAAAGACAGCACAAGATATGACTCATCACGACAATGGTACGCCATCCACACTTACAGTGGATATGAAGAAAAAGTTTCCGACAGTATCAGACAACGCATCAACAATGTTGATATTGCCGACAAGATATTTGACGTTATCGTCCCGAAAGAAAAACAAATTGAAATTAAAAATGGTAAACGAAAAGTTGTTGAGAAAAAAATCTTTCAAGGCTACGTGCTGGTGGAGATGGAATTGACCGACGAATCGTGGTATATCGTCCGCAATACGCCTGGAGTAACTGGTTTTGTTGGCACCACTACCGAGCCAACACCTGTATCCGAACAGGAAATCAAAAAGATTCGTAAGCGCATGGGTGTGGAGGAGCCGGTACACAATATTAACTTATCTGAGGGCGAAGTGATCGGTATCGTTGATGGACCATTCAAAGGATTTGAGGGTTCAGTCAGTGAAATTGACACACAAAAAGGCAAAATCAAGGTTCTCGTCAGCATGTTCGGACGAGACACACCAGTTGAGCTGGATGCTCTACAGGTCAAAAAGATCTAGTCTTTCACAGATGATTTAGAGACTTGATATTATATCATATTTGTGCTATAATATAAGTATGTGGTCGCAACAAGGCGATCATTGGACCAAGGAGGAAAAATGGGAAAGTTATTTTCCACAATTTTATACTTGGGGATGGCTATTGTCATCCTACCTACTGTAGCATTTTTGCTACTGGAGGTAAAAAAACAGGAGGCGATCGATTTCGCCTACGACAACCTTCACCACAATTCCGGTTAAAGCCTGGAAATAGTGGCGACACAGCCCAGTTGATATTTATAATTTGCATATTCTGCACACATTTATACCAACTGGGCTTTTTAACTTGGTTTATTCTACAAAAAAAATGACTTTGATAATTCTGAGTATTTATGATATAATCAATCTGTTACGCACTAGATATATCACTTAATTAAAACGAGGTAATTGATAGCTATGGCTAAAAAAATAATTGGTAACTTAAAGTTACGTATTCCTGCTGGACGTGCAACAGCTGGACCTCCAGTTGGCTCAACCTTGGGTCAATGGGGACTAAACATGATGGACTTTATCAATCCATTCAACGAGGCGACTAAAGACATGATGGGTAAAGACGTCATCGTGCATTTGCGAGTTTATGATGACCGAACATTTGATTGGAACTCATTAGGACAGCCAGTTGATGATATGATCCGCGAAAAAGCTGGTATCAAAAAAGGTAGCGGCAAACCACACAGCGAAAAAGTTGGCAAGCTAACTCAAGCACAGCTTGAAGAAATCGCAAATGCCAAAATGGATCAGCTTAACGCGATTGACTTAGAGGGCGCAAAAAAAATTGTCGCTGGCTCTGCTAGGTCAATGGGTGTAGAAATTAAAGAATAATTAATTAATAATCAATGATGGGAGTGTTTTTATCAAAAAACACGTAAAAACCACAGAAAGGATTTAAAAATGGCAAAAAAAGCAGATTTATTGAAAGAGGCTCAGGATTTGGGTCTAAAAGTTAATGAGAAAAACACCATAGCTCAGTTAACCGAAATGATTACTGAGTCGCAAACGAAAATTGTTAAAATTGACGAGACAGCCGACGTAACTATTACTGAATCACCGGCAGAAGAGGAAAAAATTACCACCGCCAAAGCGGGCAAAAGAAGTGCCAAAGCTCAGGCAGAGGTTAAAGAAAAACTAGAAAAAGAAGCCCGAAAAGATGCTAAGGACACTACACCTCAAGGTGATGCTGACGCAGCAACAGTCAAAAAAGGTCCAACACCAATTACCCGACCAAGACTTGAAAGACGAGGAAAAAATTACCAAAAAGCTGCTGCAAAAATTGACGCAACCAAACTGTATACAGTTGAGGAAGCTATTAAACTAGCGACCCAGACCAATCCATCTAAATACGATGCAAGTGTTGAAGTACACGCTAAACTTGGTGTAGATCCACGTCAAGCCGATCAAAACATCCGTGCTACTGTTCAATTACCACACGGAACTGGCAAGAAGATTACTGTCGCTGTTTTTGCGCCTGAGGCAGAGTTAGCGACCGCCAAAGAGGCCGGTGCTGATATCGTAGCTGACGAAGAATTTCTCAAGCAGCTAGACAAAGGCGTACTAGACTTTGACGTCTTGATAGTCACGCCTCAGTATGTACCAAAATTAGCTAAATACGCTCGTCTTTTGGGACCACGAGGCTTAATGCCCAACCCTAAAGCCGGAACAGTCACTACTGATCTTACTAAGGCCATCAAAGATGCTAAAACTGGCAAGGTAGAGTATCGTGTAGATAAACAATCTATCATTCACTTAAGTATTGGTAAAGTCTCTTTTGATGTAGACAAGCTAAACGACAACATGACAACGTTCTTACAGAGCCTAAATAGCAATAAACCAACATCAATTAAGGGTACATTTATCAAGTCCTTGACTATTACCACCACGCAAGGCCCAGCAATCAAAGTAGAATTTGCTAATTTATAAATCACAACAAAGGGGGTGGAGCTATGAGTGTTTATTCAAACACTGAAATCCAAAAGGCCATCAAGGAAGGAACGATAGTCTGTGAGCCATTTAATCAAAAACATGTTTCGGAGGCCAGTTTAGATTTTACGCTCGGACACTATTACTATGAACAAGAGGCAAATTCTGCATCTGCTGTCTATAACCCCTTTGACGAAGAAGAAGTTAGTCGCTATTTTCGTGGCCCGCTAAAAGCCAAAACCCATAAAGAATGGTCCAAAGAGAGCGGCTATAATTTGTTGAATAATATTCCGGCTGATCATCCGGTGATTGTCCTGAAGCCTGGAGAGAGGATCTTGGCGCACACTCATGAATTTGTCGGCATCAGGCCTGAAGGTGGAGCCTGTGAGGTTAAATCACGCTCTAGCTGGGGCAGAAATGGTGTTGCCGTTTGTTTTGATGCAGGTTGGGTTGATCCAGGTTATATCAATCGGATCACTCTAGAGATCTATAACCTCAATAAGCACGAATCTGTAGTAATTCCAGTAGGTGAAAGAATTGGGCAGCTAATTTTTCACAAAACTGGACCTGTTGACGGCAGCTATAGCCAAGGACGAGGAGGTATAAGTGGTAAATATCAGCATACCGACGACCTTGCCGAACTAAAAAAGGTTTGGCGACCAGAATCAATGCTACCACGTGCCTACAAAGACAAGCGACAAGCACCTCCTGTAATTAGCGGCTTAAACAAAGATATTAAATAAATCGGTGACAGGGTTGTAATTTCTATCGTTAAGTGCTATAATCCTTGATGGACATCACCAAAGACAGTGGTTACGGTTCGCCGTTTAATATTCAGAGGATTTACCTCTCAAAAAACCACCTAGGAATGTAAAAGATAATTTTAATATAATTTTTTGTATCCAGTAGTCTTTGGCAGTGCGAGAACCAAAGACTTTTTTAGTCCCAATTTTCGAAAAAAACACTGTCCGGACCTTAACAATTCATCAATCATAACCAAGGAGATTTTATGGCAATATCACGCGATAAAAAACAACAATTGGTTACCGAATTAAATGAGCTATTTGCATCAGCAAAAGCAACTGCCGCCGCATCTTATACTGGAGTTTCGGTTAAAGAGCTTCAGGAATTGCGAAAAATGGCACGAGAAGAAAATGTGACGATCAAAGTTGTTAAAAACCGACTAGTTCGAGTAGCGATGAGCCAGCATGAAACATTGAACAAAGCTGACACTTCACTACTAAAAGATCAATTAGTCTATGCGTTTTCCGCTGACGACGAAGTTGCACCTGCACAGACTCTTGCCAAATTCGCTAAATCCCACCCAGCAGTTGAATTGATTGTTGGCTACGATGCTAGCGGTACTACATATGCTACAGCTGAGATCAAGGCATTGGCAAGCTTGCCAACCAAAGATCAGTTGCGTGGACAAGTGGTCAGCGTTATTGCTGCACCTCTCACACAATTTTTGGGCGTGGCAAATGGAGCGCAACGAGGCTTTGCACAAGTCCTTTCGCAGCGCGCAGAATCAATTTAATTTTGTAACAAAACTATATTAACCAATACTTAAAAACTAAAGGAGAATAAAATGGCTGATACCGAAATCAAGCTTACAACTGGTCAACAAAAAATTGTTGATGAGCTAAACAAACTCTCAGCTCTTGAGTTGAGTCAAATCGTAAAACATTTAGAGGAAGAATGGGGCGTTAGCGCAGCTGCGCCAGCAGTAGCCGTTGCGGCTGCTCCAGCAGAAGGCGGCGCAGCAGCCGAAGAGTCAAAATCAGAGTTCACAGTTAATCTAACTGACGCTGGTAATCAAAAAGTTGCTGTTATCAAGGCAGTTAAAGAAATTACCGGTCTTGGACTTGGTGAGGCAAAAGCACTAGTTGACAATGCTCCATCAGCAATCCTAGAAAAAGCTTCAAAAGATGATGCAGAAAATGCTAAAAAATCTCTTGAAGAAGCTGGCGCAAGCGTAGAGCTAGTTTAATTATATTAACAACGATTGATGAACTTGTTTAATAAAGCTCACATTTTGTGAGCTTTATTTATTTGTAAATAAAACAACGATACGTTATTGACCTCTGATTTTGTTGTGGATAAATTATAACTTGACAGTTTATTATAAAACTGATATATATGGATGTAGTATATTACAAAAATAGACAAAGGAATGCGAGCACCATGTCTGAATTACCAGAGAAACAAGTTAAACGATTACATAGCCTGCTCCAAGAAGCAGAAGTTAATCTTGCAGCAGCGAGAGAATTATTAATCAGCCTATCCGGCGGAGAACTAAAAGAACCGACCGTCAGAACAGATGCTGGTGAGATCTCAATAGGCAAGGTGATTGAAGGAATTTTTGATGGACAAAAATTTATAGATCCAGACGGTAAAGAATACCCAGTGCCAGTCAACTACGCCAGTAAATCAAAGCTGGTTGAGGGCGATATTTTAAAGTTAACTATTGCTGACGACGGACGATTTATCTATAAACAAATCAATCAAGTTGAGCGTAAACAAATTATTGGAACCTTGACACAACATGACGGCACTTATTATGTAGAAGCTGGCGGTAAAGAGTACCGCATTTTACTTGCTAGCGTCACCTATTTTAAGCTTAACGAAGGCGCACAAGCCACTATAATCGTACCGAGCGACAACCCAGACGCTACCTGGGCGGCCGTAGAAGCAGCGCTTTAGACTCTGGATTGAAAAGCTGTTTTAGCGTAAAATAGAAACAGTTGAGTTAATTATGTCACAAGCATTATATAGAAAATATCGGAGTAGCACTTTAGGCGAGATTGTTGGTCAAAACCACATTACTTCTGTGCTGCAAAAATCACTAGAGACAAACTCTCTGTCTCATGCTTATTTATTTACCGGACCTCGCGGAGTCGGCAAGACTTCTGTTGCTCGTATTTTAGCTGGTCTCTTAACAGAAACCAACCCAAAGGAAACCAGCCTTGATATCATTGAGATTGATGCAGCCAGCAATAACAGCGTAGAAGACATACGTGATTTACGAGATAAAGCACAAATTGCTCCCGCCTCTTCACCGAAAAAAGTTTATATTATTGACGAAGTGCACATGTTATCGCGATCAGCCTTCAATGCGCTGCTAAAAACCCTAGAGGAACCACCGGCACACGTTGTGTTTATACTAGCCACAACCAATCCCGATAAATTGCCCGAAACAATCATCAGTCGGACGCAACATTTTGCTTTTAGGAAATTTTCAGATATCGTCATTTCAGACCAGCTAAAGATGATTGCAAAAAAAGAAAAAATAACAATTGACGAAGATGCACTTAATTTAATTGTCTTGCAGGCCGATGGTGGCATGAGAGACGCTATTAGTCTTTTGGATCAACTGTCTCCTTTAGGTAAAGAAAAAAATAGTTTAACCGTAGAAGTCATCGCTAACGCTCTAGGTTTAGCTCAACAGACCACAGTCGCCACACTCCTTGATATGACTCTTGACGGTGATTTTATCAACTTAAGAAAAACTCTCGTTCAACTAGAGGCCGAGGGTGTTCCGGCGGCGATTTTACTAGACCAATTGATAGACGAAGCTCTCAAACAGTCATTTACGCGTCAAGAGCTATTACCGCTCCTCGAAAATCTAAGTCTACTCAACAAAAGGGATGACTATCTTGATGTTAAATTACTTACTACGCTAGCTTTATTTAACCCAAAAAAATCGTCTCATGAAACAATCACAAAAAACGAAGCGAAACCAGCTAAACAGCCGACCAAAACTGTTTCTCTTGCTACTACCGCGCCAAAAATAGTACAGGAGACGATTGTTGAAAAAAAGCACACGACTAGCGGAGCCGTAGGTAAATTAGATTGGAATATTGTCATAGACAACACAAAGAAGAAGCATATGGCGTTAGCTAGCTTGGTTGTTAAGTGTAAACATGAGATGCCTGACGACTCAAAGTTGATTCTTTATACAATGAATAAGTTCAACAAAAAGAAGCTTGATGACCCAAAATACTTACCCCATCTTTATACTATTTTAGGCGAGTTAGGCTTTAATCATTTGGTAATTGAGACTGTCGCAAGCGCGCCACCACCAAAAAATAAGTTAGCCAAAGATATAGCAAAAATTATGGGTGGAGCAGAAGTGGTAGAGGTAGATATATAATGCCAGCTCCGAAAAACACCTCCCGTCAAACGAACCCTGCCAAAAAAACTTCCAGTGGTGCTAAAATACCACCTCAAAATTTAGACGCCGAAAAAAGTCTTTTGGGCGCAATACTAATTGACGACGAAGTGTTGTCCGAAGCTACCGAGTTTGTTAAACCGCAAGATTTTTATGAGCCTAAACACGAACTCATTTATCAAGCTGCTCTAAATCTTTATGAAAAAAATCGGCCAATTGACCTTCTAACTTTAACTGACGAACTAAAAAAATCTGAGAGTTTTGATGAAATTGGTGGTTCGACATATTTGACAGAACTAACAAATCATGTACCAACATCTGCCAATGCTAGTGCCTATGCAGAACTTGTCGGTCAAAAGGCAGTCAGACGACGTCTTATCAAAGCGGGTGCCGAAATAGCCGAGGCAGCATACGACGAAGAGACCAGTACCCAAGAGCTATTAGGCCAGGCTGAAGTTGAACTATTTTCAGTCAGTGATCAATCATTAAAGCAGGATTTATCCAGTATTGAAAGTATTTTGGAATCTAGCTTTGACCGCATGGAAGAGCTATCGCGAAATAAAGGACAACTCCGAGGCGTGAGAACAGGATTTACTGATCTTGATAACATGACCGCCGGACTACAAAAAAGTGATTTATTAATTCTAGCCGCTAGACCAGCAATGGGGAAGACCACACTGGTGACAAACTTAGCTTATAATGTAGCCAATCTGTCTAAACTGCCAGTATTATTTTTCAGTCTAGAGATGAGCAAAGAACAGTTAGTTGATCGTATGCTAGCCGAAGCTTCGGGTATTGATGCGTGGAACATCCGTACGGGTAATTTATCGGGAGACGATTTTGAAAGACTATCTGACGCAATGGGCGAAATGGCAGAAGCCCCTATATATATAGACGACACGCCAGGTATGTCAGTACTTGAAATGCGCACCAAAGCTCGTCGAGCAGCTCATGAACAGCCTCTAGGACTAATAGTGATTGACTATCTACAATTGATGCAAGCCAGTGGACGGACAGATGGTAACAGAGTGCAAGAAGTTAGTGAGATTTCTCGTGGGCTCAAATTGATCGCTCGTGAATTAAACGTGCCCGTTATTGCTTTAAGTCAGCTATCTCGTTCAGTTGAGTCAAGAAGTCCACAAATTCCTCAACTCGCTGACCTTAGGGAGTCAGGCTCTATTGAACAAGATGCCGATATTGTGATGTTTATTTATCGTGAAGCTTATTACAATCCAGAAAGTGAAAAAGGTAATATTACCGAACTTCACCTTGCGAAACACCGTAACGGACCAACCGGTAGAATTGATTTATACTTTGACCCTAAGCAGTTGCGTTTCCAAAATCTAGACAAGAATCATAGCTAAGGACTCAAGAATATGAAATTTATAAAAGGTCTACATATCAACACAACGTACTTTTACCGTCATCGGTACATCATCGGTTACGTATCACTTGCTGTAATTTTCAGCTTAATCTTGTTATTTGTTAGCTTAAATTTACCCGGCGGATTAACTAATGCAGAAATGCAATCAACTGCCACAAGTGATTCCTTGAGCTTTAGTAGTCCTGGAACTTTTGCAATTAGCAATTTACCGTATCATATTTTTCAGCGCATCAGTATTGATTTATTTGGAGTCTCAGTCTTTTCTATTAAACTTCCATCACTAATTTTTGCACTTTTAACTGTTATCGGCTTAATATTATTATTGCGCAGCTGGTTCAAACCAAATTTAGCAATTCTTGCAACGATTATAGTTATTACAACGGGACAATTCTTGTTTATCGCACAATCTGGTACGCCTGATATCATGCCTCTACTTTGGTCAGTCTGGATTTTGACCCTAACAATTACCATTGTTAAATCACCCGATCTAAAGCGTCGTACAATCCTCAAATCAATCTTAATGGTTGTTATTGCTCTTAGTCTATATACCCCTGTTAGTGTGTACGTCATCGTCGCCCTGATGCTAGCGATTGCCACTCATCCCCACCTCAGGCATCTAGTAAGAAAACTCAATAGAAGAGCTATTCTTATCGCCACCGGTTTTGGCTTTATAATATTAATCCCTCTGTTAGCGAGTTTAGTCTATCGCCCATCATTAATATTGACACTTCTTGGTGCGCCGCCAAGTATGCCAAATATCGGCGACAATCTAGCATTCTTATTGAACCATTATCTCAGTTTTGTCAATGCAAACGATATATCTGCCGCCTTCATTACATTTAATATCGCCGCCATGGTGTTTATAGCAATCGGCATAATTCAACTAATAAAAACACGTGAGACCGCAAAAAGCTACATTATTGCTGCGTGGGGTATACTTTTGCTAATTCCTATTGTGATTTATCCGTCAAATACTAATTCATTATTTATTCCATTATCCCTGCTTATGACGATGGGTCTTGCTTCTGTTTTAGGTTATTGGTATAAACTATTTCCACTTAATCCCTACGCGAGAGTTGCTGGATTAATTCCAATAATCATCCTAATAAGCTCAGTCATGCTAGCAGGATTTGAAAATTATATATATGGCTATAGTTATAACCCAGCGATTACCAGTTATTTTTCTCGTGATTTAAAATTATTGCCCAAAGACACGACGACGCTACTAGTATCAGATGATCAATTGCCATTTTTCCAGACGGTCGCTAGGCGTACAGACGGATTGACTGCAACCAATACTTTGCCTGAAACGAATTTTACGGCAACGCTAGATGGTAAACCACAAACTCCAGCTGGATTTAAAATTACACGAATTATTACCGATAGCAACTATCGCGCCAGCGATCGGTTCTATGTTTTTTCAAAGATTGACGATAAATGATATAATATAAAGAGATAACAAAGGGGAGAATTTTAATATGGCTATGGATCAAATGAAAACTTTAAATCAATTACGAAAAGCACAAAATGATTTAAAAAAAGAGATAATTGAAGTGTCAGCAGGTGACGGAGCTGTCGTCATCCAAATAACCGGGGAAATGAAGATAAAAGATGTTTCACTAGATCCTGAATTAATTGATTTTGACGATATAGAAGAGCTAGAAAATTGGATAAAAATTGCCGTTCGTGATGGATTAACTAAAGCACAAGAAGTGGCTGCTGAAAAAATGAAGCCATTGATGGGCGGATTAGGCAACCTCGGTCTTTAGGTTTTAGAGTGTCAAACATCCTACCTGATGCACTACTACGAGTGATTGATGAGCTCGGAAGATTACCAGGCGTCGGCGTACGCACAGCCGAACGCTATGCATATGCTTTATTAAAAGCTAATCCTCAAACTAGCTTTAATATTGCTAAATCTCTTAATGATCTGCATGCAAATGTCAAATTTTGTCCAATCACTTTTGCGCTAATCAATCAGTCAGATGACGTCTCACCACTTTATGGCGACCCAGGGCGAGATAAATCTACCGTTGCTGTCGTTGAAGAACCACTCGATATCGTGGCTATAGAAAAAACCGGCAAATATCATGGGACCTATCATGTGTTGGGTGGCGCAATTAGCCCGATTGATGGTATTGGGCCTGAACAACTACACCTACAAGAGCTTGTCACAAGACTCAAAAAAGATAATGTCACAGAACTAATAGTAGCGACCAACGCAAGCGTGGAGGGGGAGTCTACTTCGTTATTCTTACAAAAATACGTAAAAGATGCTGGACTAACTTTAAAAATGAGCAGATTGGCACGAGGTATACCAGTTGGCGTGGATCTAGAGTATGCCGACCAAATTACTCTTGCACACGCACTAGAAGATAGAAGCGTCATTGAGGTATAATAAATCTTATGGATGAAATAATAAAATCTGCTAAAAAAATTGTTGTTGTTCAACCTGAAAATCCAGACGGCGACTCCGTTGGTAGCGCTTTGGCTTTAGAAGAAATTCTCGGCGATCTAGGCAAAGAAGTAACTTTGCACTGTCCAGTTGATATACCAAAGTATTTACGCTACATACAGGGATGGGATCGTATTACCTCAGATTTTGATAGTTCAGCTGATGTGGCGATTATCGTTGACACGCAGGCAGATATTTTATTATCACAATCATATGAAATTCCAGGTTTTAGACATTTTCTAGATACTCATCCTGTGATCATACTAGACCATCACGAAACAAAATCTGATTTGTCATTTGAACATGAACTATATTACGAACCCGTATCTGCTACCGGTGAATTGATATTTGATATAGCAACAAAGTATGATTGGCCAGTCAATAAATCGGCAGCAGAAAATATGCTCGTTGCTATTTTAAGTGACACTCTGGGACTAACCACTGAATCGGCTAACGCTCAAACATTTCTGACTGTCTCCAAGTTGATCTCTCTCGGTACTTCAGTCACAGAAATTGAGCAAAGAAGACGCGAATACATGAAAAAATCAGTCGCAATTTTGAAGTACAAAGGTGAATTACTTGAAAGGATTAACTATCATCTGAACGACAAGCTTTCACTAATACATATTCCGTGGGATGAGATTAAAACATATAGTGACCAATACAATCCAAGTGTTTTAGTACTTGATGAAATGCGCATGGTGCAAAATGTAGAAGTAGCAATAGCCATCAAGACTTATCCTGATGGAAAATTAACAGGAAAAATTCGTGCCAATATTCCAGTTGCCGATACCATAGCTAATTATTTTGGTGGTGGTGGACACAAATACGCAGCTGGGTTTAGAATATACCAAGATTACGAGGAAACAATTAACGAAATAATCACCGCTACAGCGGAGGCAATTGACAACTATGACAGTCAAGCTCTATAACACTCGCAAAAAAGAAACTGAATCGTTTAAACCGATAAACGACAAAGAGATAACGATCTATTCTTGCGGACCAACTGTTTATAATGATCTACATATTGGTAATTGGAGCGCCTATATCTATTGGGATATTTTAGTGCGCACACTCAGAGCCAATAACTACCAGGTAAAGCAAGTTATAAATATTACCGACGTAGGTCATTTGACAGATGATGGCGACGACGGCGAAGATAAACTTGAAGTCAAGGCTAGCCAAGAAGGCAATGATGCATGGAGTGTGGCCGCTAAACACACTACCAGCTATCTAGCGGGTAGAGATAAATTAAATTTACTTGAACCATATAAATTTGCACTGGCAACAGACTATATCCCTCAGCAACTCGAATTTGTTGAGAAACTAAACGACAAGCAAATGATATATGAGCTAAAAGATGGTTTATATTTTGACACTACTCGATTTCCGAGATACGCAGACTTCGCAGGACTTAATCTAAAGGAGCAACAAACTGGCACTCGGCAGATTATCAATTCAGACAAAAAACAGCCACAAGATTTTGCCGTGTGGAAGTTTTCACCTCAAGACAAAAAACGATCTATGGAATGGCCTACGCCACTCAGTCTCACACCAAACAGCCAGACAGAGAAGATGGGCTTTCCCGGATGGCACCTAGAGTGCTCAGCCATCATCATGGCCGAACTTGGCGAGACTATTGATATTCATACCGGGGGTATAGACCATATTCCGACTCATCATACCAATGAGATTGCGCAGAGCGAAAGCTTAACTGGGCTACCGCTAGCAAATTACTGGTTACACAACAATCACATGAAGTCTGATGGAGTAAAGATTAGTAAGTCGCTTGATAACGGTTATACGCTTGACGACTTAGAAACAAGGGGTTTTACCCCAGATGATTTTAAAATGTTTGTCCTACAGAGCCATTATCAAAATGAAAGTAACTTTACATTTGAGAATCTACAATCAGCCTCTAACCGTCTAAACAATTGGAAAAAATATGCTGTCATCAGGCATCAATCCTATCAAACCCTAACTACTGGCGAAGATAAATTAACATTTTTCCCAGAGATCTCTTTGTTGCGCGAGATACTTAACGACAACCTAAACACACCTAAAGCCCTGAGTTTTATAGACGAAATTTTTAGTAAAATTGATAATACTCACAAAGAAATAGACCAGAGCTCGTTTTCCGAACTCCTAAAAACGATTGATAAACTGCTAGGTTTTAAACTGATAGAGTCTACTCCTGACATTGACGATGAAACAAAATCGCTTATACTAGAACGTCGCAACTACAGAGAAGCTAGCGAATGGGAAAAGGCTGATCAAGTTCGTGATGAGCTAGCAAAAAGAGGCGTCGCTATTAACGACACCTCAAATACAAGTTATTGGTATTATATCTAGCGTTTATTTATCTCGCTTTTTGGTAGACTTTTTTTCGGTATTAGTGGGAAACTTGTTACCTGATCCATATTCTTCCCACAAAACCTGAATTGTACCAGCGACCGGAATAGCAATTAAACCTCCGACTACACCGTACATATATACACCTAAAGTAATAGCTATCAATATAACAAGCGGGGACAGTGCAATACGTTTTCCCTGGACAATTGGCTGAATAAAGTTATTCTCTATTTGTTGATAAATGACAAAGAATACCGCATAGATAATAGCTGCTGGAAATGAGTTCATTGCCAAAACTAAAGCTGCAATCGTTCCAGCGATGGCTGCGCCAAACATAGGAATTAGTGACAAAGTAAATGTTATAACTGCAATCGGAGCGGCCAAGTTGCTTGGTATGTCATGAAATAGCATACTCAAAATAAAGGCCATTAGTCCAGCTGATGTTGCACCAATTGCAGATACAATCAGTTGACCGTTTACATAGCCAGTCACTACGCCGTAAACTCGATTCAATACACGTTTTTGCTTTTCACGTTTTTCGGGCGATTTAACGGCATTGAGGTACCCTTGTATCCACGCTGGACCTTCTAGTAACATCAAAAAAGTTAATACCAAAACCAAGATTAGAGCAGTAAGAAATTCCATGACTGAGCCGATACTGCCGACTGCTGCTTTACCTAAACTACTCGCCATGTTGGTTGCTAGTTGCTGTAAAGACGCCAAAGCTTCTTGAAGAGAGGCTTCGAGCCCATAACGTGACAGGACATCACTGAGCGCTGTCCACTTGTCAATTACATTATCAACTATCCCTGGGACGGCTTCAGTAAATTTAGCTGTCTGCTCTAACACTGGTGGAACGACTAAAGTTATAATCACACCTAGTAAAATAACAATTGCTATATAAGAAATTGCGCTAGCAAATGCACGGCTCCTACCGGGTAGTTGCTTTGCCATTAGAGATACCGGCGTGTTTAGGGCAACCGCCATGAACACAGATACACCAATTATTATTAGTCCTATTTGAGCTTTATGAATAGCAAAGCCTGCTAAAATAAAGGCGATAACCACAAACCAGAATCGAATCATGGTTTTTGTATCTATTGCGATTTTTACTTTTTGCATGATACCTGTAATTATACCACAGTTAATTGAGCCGTCATAAATATTAAGGATAAATTAAGAATAGTGTTATAATTAGAGTTATGAGAGTACTAATTATAGAGGATGAACATAAAATCGCTAACGCTCTAAAAAGAGTTTTACAACAAGAGCATTATGCAGTTGACGTCAGTTACGACGGCGAAGATGGATTAGTAATGGCGCTAACCGAACCCTATGACCTAGCGATTATTGACCTTGGACTACCTAAAAAGGGCGGACTTGATGTAATTAAAGAACTACGCCACAAAGATAATCATATGCCAATTATCGTATTAACAGCAAAAGGCTCTACGACTGACAAGGTCGCCGGACTAGATGCTGGGGCAGATGATTATATTCATAAGCCTTTTGCTATGGAGGAAGTTTTAGCTAGAGTGCGTGCACTACTCCGACGCCCAAAAGACCAACACTCCTCGGTACTTAGAATCGCCGACCTCGAGCTTGATACTGTCACCTACGAAGTCAAAAGATCTGGCAAGCGCATCCCACTAACTAGCAAAGAGTTCAGCCTGCTTGAATATTTAATGCGTAATCCTGGACGCCCGCTAAATAAAGACGAGATTATCAGCCACGTCTGGGATTATGACGCTGACGTACTGCCAAATACTGTTGAAGTTTATATTCGTTATTTGCGTCAAAAGATTGATGATCCTTATGACACCCCATTGATACGCACCGCAAGAGGTTTTGGCTATAGCATTCAAGGGTAGTTAAACGGACAAATAGTTTTGAAAAACTTTTTTAGCGCAGCAATACTTAGATTAACATTTAGCTATCTCGTTATATTAATGAGTGTATCTGTTCTGCTCAGCGGTATTATATATGTTGTTATGTATCGCGAGTTGTCGAGTAATTTATCTAGCTTGTATTTATTAAATTTAACAATTTTAATAATTGGCGGCATAACAAGTTATTTAATCGCGAAAAAAACTATAGGTTCGTTAGAAAAATCGCAAAATTCACAGATACGCTTTATTGCTGATGCCAGTCATGAACTAAAAACTCCACTAACTGCCTTAAAATCAGAGATAGAAGCAACACTTTATTATAAAAAATCTACAAAAGAAGATTTCAAAAGAGCCCTAGAAAGTGCCGTAGAAGAAGCAGACAAAATGTCAGAATTAACATCTATGCTCTTGGAGCTTTCCAGAGTTAATACACTCGGCTACGACGAAAAACCAGTCGAAATAAATCACGCTATACAAACCGTGGTAGATCGCAGTCAATTTAATGACAGAATTGAATATAAATGTTCACGCCCAGCCTTTATGAAGGGCAATGAAGTGGCGCTTGAGACTGTCTTTAGCATCCTGATTGATAACGCCTTAAAATATAGTCTAAAAAAGTCCAAGATTTATGTTGGTGTAACCCAATCTAACTCACGCATCATGATCAAAATAACAAATCAAGGTCAAGGGATTACTAAAAAAGACATGGAGCACATATTTGATCATTTTTATCAAGGCGGTGGAAGTGGCGTCAAAAAATCAGGATACGGTATGGGGCTAGCTTTAGCAAAAGAAATCACCGAACACCATAGCGGACATATAAATGTAAAAAGTACAACAGGCGAAAGCACAACATTTACAGTCGTTCTGCCAAAAAACAGTCGGAACTTAAGCGTTATCTAAGGTTAATTTTTTATACTATTTATAGCTCAAGCAACAATAGCTAGAGTTAATAAAAAAAGGAGGGTTTATTATGAACACCACCATCACATTAAGTAAAAAGGGTCTAAAAGAGCTCAAAAAATCCATCACCAAACTAGAAAAAGAGCTTGCCAGCACCCGAGCTGGTTTAAAAGATATGGATAAAGATTTATCACGTGAGGGGCAACTTGAGAGAGTAGAGGCTGTTGCGGTTCTTCAAGCGATTGAACTGGAATTACTAGAAAAAAGGAGCCTACTGAAAAATTCACGCTTAGCCACGAAAAAGCCGAATCCAGTAAAAATTGCTATCGGTTCGGTTGTTGAACTAATAGATCGACATGGGAAAAAACTTAAAATTACAATCGTTGAAAGCGTAGAAGCTAATCCCTTTGATGGCCGAGTCTCTATTAAGAGTCCCTTAGGTATGGAGCTGCTTGGGCGCACCATAAAAGAGACAATTGAATTCACCACTCGCAAAGGCCAACAAAAATTACAAATACTCGCCATCCATTAAAATGCTATAATAGAGCTAATGCTTTATTATAACAAAACATCTTCTAGAGTTTTAGAGGAGCTAAACAGTGATATAAACGGCTTAGGCACTAGTGCCGTAAGGTCTGCTGAAGCAAAATACGGTAAAAATGAAATAGTCTTCGAAACAACGCCTTTATGGCGCAAATTGGCTGAGCCCTTCACTGATATTTTTGTTGTCATTTTACTAATCGCGGTAATCCTTAGTGTCATAATGCACGAATATATAGACGCTGTCGTTATATCAGTTATTATAGCTATAAACATTGGTATCGATTATGCGCAAAAATTTTCTACGGCAAAAATTTTAAATTCTTTACGAGACCAAGCTACTCAAGAAGTAACTGTTAAACGAAATCTCGAATTTATAAAAATAAAAGAGACCGATCTTGTTCCAGGAGATATTGTTATGCTTGCAGAAGGTAATCGTATTCCGGCCGACATTCGCATAATAGACTCGGCCTCTCTTTTTGTAAACGAATCCGCCTTAACCGGAGAATCGCTGCCTATTGTCAAAAACGAGAAAGCTATTCGCGGTATTAAAGATGTGTACGACCAAACAAACATGTTATTCCAAGGGACGTTCGTCACTTCTGGCACATGCACGGGCGTAGTCTGCAATACTGGTGGGAACACCGAGTTCAGTAAAATTGCCAAACTAGTAAATGTTGAGTCAGAGAAAAATCCAATTCAAAAAAAGATAACAAAACTAGTTAGCCAAATTATATTAATGGTGCTTGCGGTAGCAATAATTACATTCGCGCTGCTCTTACTTCGTGGAGAAAATATTTTAGAAGCACTACGTTTTGTTTTGGCACTATCTGTATCAGCCGTTCCAGAAGGACTGCCGATAACCGTATCTATAATACTTGCGCTAGGCATGCGCACAATGGCTCGTCACAATGCCCTGGTTACAAACATGCGCTCTTTAGAAGTTATTGGATCTGTAAATGTTATTGCAACCGACAAAACCGGAACATTATCAAAAAATCAACTGGTCATTCAAGAGTTATGGCAGGCACCGTTGACACACCCTATATTTAGTATAGAAGAAGCCGTGTCGCTAAGCCAAACCATCACGACTGGGGAAAACCCCGATCCTTTAGATGCAGTTATAGAAAAATATGCAGAGAATAAGGTAAAACCGCCACTAGAGCTGGTTCAAGCCATGCCCTTTGTACAAGAACTTACACTAAGTGGCAATGTTTATAAAGACAATACGTTTTATTATTGCGCGTTAAAAGGATCCCCCGAAAAAATGATTTTAATTTCAGATTTAACTGAAGAAGAAAGAGAACAGGCAAATCACACCTTAAATCATTTTACCAACCAAGGTTTTAGGGTTATTGCGCTTGGCATGTTAAAAACAAAAAAGTCTTTTGCTAAACTCGAGGCTATTGCTAAGCAAAAAAATATCCAGTTAATTGGTTTTCTCGCGATTGCCGACGAGTTAAGACCAGAGTCAAAGTCTTCTGTAAAAATGGTTAAAGATGCTGGCATCTCTGTTCATATGATTACGGGCGATCACGCCAATACAGCGTACACAATAGGTAAGAATCTAGGCATTGCAAGCAACCCAGATCAGGTCTTAGATTCAAGCAAAATAGATCAATTAACTTCTCATGAAGATATTAAAAAATTCAAGGTATTTTCGCGCATTATGCCTGAAGACAAATTTCGTATACTTTCTTTACTAAAAAGAGGGGATATTGTTGCCATGACGGGAGATGGCGTAAATGATGCACCGGCTTTGTCTAACGCACATGTTGGCATCGCCATGGGGGATGGTTCGCAAATTGCTAAAGATGCTAGCGACATAATTATATTAGACAATAACTTCGAAACTGTAGCAACGGCAATAAAGCAGGGAAGAATTATTATAGATAATATTAAACGTATTATCGTTTATCTTCTTTCTACAAATGCTGGTGAAGTAATCACGATGGTAACAGCATTGCTTGTTGGCTGGCCTGCGCCACTTTTGCCAATTCAAATTTTATGGGTAAACATAGTAACAGACACTACTATGGTAATTCCCCTAGGACTAGAGCCAGGAGAAAAAAATATTATGACACGCAAGCCCTCTTCGCCAAATGCCCCTATATTAAGTCGCTTTATGATAATAAGAATGCTTATCACATCTTTGACTATCGCTTTCACTACACTCTTTGTCTACGGATTTTTCTTAAACAAAGCAGACCAAAGTTATGCCCAAAGCGCAGCCTTTTTGGCTTTGGTAGTTACGCAATGGGCAAACGCCTTCGCCATGAGAAGCCATACCGAATCTGCTTTTTCTAGACTAAAAGTAAAAAATAAAGTGTTCTGGGGTATGCTAGCTGCGTCTATTTTAATACAATTCGCTGTCCTTGAGACCCCACTCGGACAATTACTGCATATAACGCCTCTTCACTATAGCGACTTTGCTTTGATTGCGCTTATCGCTTTTGTGGTGCCAATTGCAGTTTCTGAAATTCAAAAGTATATAGAAAAACGTCATCAAATTGAAATCTGATATTAAGACAGGAGTATAATAAACATATGGAAGAAAAAAATAATACCATAATTCAATTAAAAAAGGTTGGACGTTCTTACGGCAAGAAGAGTAATAAATTTGATGCTTTAAAAAATATTAATTTAACTATCACTAAGGGTGAGTCTGTGGCTATAATTGGCAAAAGCGGTTCTGGAAAATCTACTTTAATGCACATTCTAGCTTTATTAGACAAACCAACAGCTGGCGAGATATTCATTAAAGGCACTCCCGCAAATAAATTATCAACTAGTAATTTAAACAAAATTCGTAATAAAAGTTTTGGTTTCGTTTTTCAGTCTTTTTTCATGAATGCCAACGACAGCGTTCTTAGCAATGTAATGGTGCCTTTGGTTATAGCTGGCGTTCCCTATAGGAAACGTAAAGAAAAAGCTATTGCAGCACTAAAAAGCGTGGGTCTTATAGATAAAATTAATTCTAAGGCAAACGACCTTTCTGGCGGACAAAAACAAAGGGTGTGTATTGCTCGAGCAATTGTCAATAGTCCATCAGTTATTTTTGCAGATGAGCCAACTGGCAACTTAGATAGCAAAACTGGCGAAAAGGTTAAGAACTTATTATTTGGCTTAAACAAAAAACGTGGAATAACTTTAGTTATCGTTACTCACGATCCAGATTTAGCAAATCTATGCGACAGACAAATCTACATCAAAGATGGCGAAATACAACAGGAGACAAAATAATGAAAATTTTAGACACGTTAAAATCGGCTAATTCTAACTTAGCGCGAAACAAGGTTCGCACCACATTAACTATTATAGCTATTTTTGTGGGTGCATTTACGCTAGCCCTTACTACTGGAATAAACACTGGGGTAAATCGCTACATAGATGCTCAACTAGGAAGTATTGGCGGAGAAAACACCTTAATTATCATGCCTAAGCCTGCCGAAGACCCCATGGATAGCTTGAATAGTGATGAAGCTAAAGAATACAAACCAAAGGCTGAATCGGACTTAGAGCAATCTGCCACAAGCATGGCTGCATCAATGAAACCGATTTCAGAAGCCACCTTAAACAAAGTTAGAGAAATTAATGGAATTGAGTCTGTCTCGTTTTACAATTCTCCAAGCGTAGACTTTATTGCCAGCTCAAATACAAATAAAAAATTTGTTATTACACTAAATGAAGTAATTCCTGGCATAACAGCAGATATGGAAGTAGGAGTAGAACCAAACTCCAACAGCAACAAGCCGGAAATTTCTATAGAACCTAAGTTTGTAGAAAGCCTTGGTTTTAGCAGCAGCAATGATGCACTGGGTCAAGAGGTCTCAATTGGAGCTACTAACTCTATAACAGGCGAACAAAAGACTATAAAAGCAACGATCACGGGTGTTCAAGCTAAGTCATTAATGAACGATGGCATGTCTTACGTTAACCCCGCACTAACAAAACAAGTCAGCGAAATCACCAGAATTGGAACAGATGATATTCCAGCAAGTAATTTCGCGGCCGTAGCTGTTTTGCAAGACAATCTTTCTAACGAAGAAAAAGATGCTATTAAAAATAAATTAAGCAACCTTGGGTTATTAGCAAGAACCGTAGATGATCAAATTGGCATAATAAGGTCTGTAATTAATGCTGTTACAGGAGTATTAACAATGTTTGCTGCAATAGCATTGTTCGCTGCCAGCTTTGGCATTATTAATACTTTATATATGGCCGTTCAAGAAAGAACTCGCGAAATTGGACTAATGAAAGCTATGGGGCTAAGTAATGCTAAAGTCTTTATTACCTTCAGCCTTGAAGCAGTTATGATTGGCTTCTGGGGATCTGTACTGGGAGTAGGGGCTGCAATGCTAGCAGGAATTGGCATAAATAATATTGCTCAAGAAAGCTTCTTGGGTGATCTAACTGGTTTTACTTTAGTTCAGTTCTCGGCGCAGAATATTGCAATAATAATTGGTATTATTTGTGTAATTGCGTTTCTTGCAGGAACGTTGCCGGCAGTAAGAGCATCTAAATTAAATCCAATTGAAGCACTTAGATACGAATAGAACTAACTTTTAATAATTTTATTGTTAGTACTTTTTACGTCGTTTTAATTCAGCAACTTTTAGTTTAATGCGCTGCTTATTAATTAATTCGTGAGCTTTTTCTAGCTCAACCACACTATCTGCTTCATCACGCATTTTAATGGCACGCTCTAGAGCTAATTTTGTCTCATCTTCTGAAATAGTTGCATCACTCTCAGCATCATCGACCAAAATCTTGATCTCATTATTGGCAATCTCAACCACCCCACCTGTTATCGCAAATAAATCTATTTGTGAATTATTAGGGTCTTTTCGATGGTGCACTTTAACCATTCCAGGAACAGCCAGCGTCACTAACGCTTCGTGATCAGGATAAACCGCGATCTCTCCATCGGGTGTTGGGATATTAACCTGATAAATATCAGCCTCAAGCATTATTCCAGATAATGTAATAAGCTTTAGGTTCATCATCTAGGCTTTACTCTCCGCAAGATGCTTCTTTTTAAGCGTGCCGTCAACCATATAGAACCAATTCTCTGGCTTATCATCGTATTTACCTGACAAAATATCCTCAGCATCAGTAATTGTGTCTTCAAGTTTGACATACACACCCTTGTTGCCGGTAAATTTTTCGGCAACATGGAACGGCTGTGCTAAGAAGCGCTGTAAACGACGAGCTCGCTCGACTGTTTTTCTTTGCTCGTCTGACAATTCTTCCATACCTAAAATTGCGATTATATCTTGAAGTTCTTTATATTGCTGCAAAACACGTTGCACTTCTCGAGCAACTTTGTAATGTTTTTCACCCACAATTTCTGGGTCAAGACTAGTAGAGCTACTACTTAAGACATCTACCGCTGGATAAATACCGATTTCTGTTAATGCACGATCCATCACGATAGTAGCATCTAAGTGGGCAAAAGTTGTGGCTGGCGCCGGGTCGGTAAGGTCGTCTGCTGGAACATAAACAGCTTGAACAGAAGTAATAGAACCCTTGTTAGTACTTGTAATACGTTCTTGTAAAGCACCCATTTCTTGCTGCAAATTTGGCTGATAACCAACCGCGCTTGGCAAGCGACCCAAAAGTGCAGATACCTCAGAGCCAGCTTGTGTATAACGATAAATATTATCTATAAACAATAGAACGTCTTTTCCTTCGTCGCGAAACGCCTCAGCCATCGCTAGTCCCGACAAAGCCACACGAAGACGTGCTCCTGGCGGTTCATTCATCTGACCAAATACAAGACTGGTTTTGTCTAACACGCCAGCTTCTTCCATTTCATAATACAAATCGTTGCCTTCACGAGTTCGCTCACCAACACCAGCAAACACTGAATTCCCACTATGGTATTTTGCGATGTTATTTATCAGCTCAGTAATTAAAACAGTTTTACCAACACCTGCTCCCGCAAACAATCCTGCTTTTCCACCTTTAGATAGGGGAGCGATCAAGTCAACTACTTTGATGCCAGTTTCTAAAACCTCAGTTTTATTTGACTGCTCAGACAAAGATGGGGGCAGGGCATGGATTGGGGCAGTTTTGCCAGTTGGCGCTTTCTTGCCATCAATCGGCTGCCCAACCACATTAAACATTCGCCCTTGAGTTTCTTTACCTACTGGAACATGAATTGGTGCGCCTGTAGCCTCTACTTTATCTCCACGCTTCAAACCATCAGTTGTTGACATAGCGATAGCTCGTACCGTTGTTTCACTTAGGTGCTGGGAAACTTCAAGCGTCAGCACCTCTTTGTCTTTTATGACATGTAGTGCGTCGTTAATTGCCGGCAGGTCAGTTGAGCTATCAAACTCTACATCTACCACCACGCCAACTATTTGTGTAATTTTTCCTTGACTATTTTTCATAATTTCTCCTTTTAGCTATTTAAGGCTTCTACTCCACCTGATATTTCTGATAATTCCTGCGTGACGGCAGCTTGACGAGCTTTATTCATCACCAGCGTTAAATCGTCAATTAAATCTGATGCGTTATCAGTTGCTGATTTCATGGCGATCATTCTCTGACTATACTCGCTAGCTTTTGCATCTAATATCGCCTGATAAAGTTGGGCGCCAACTAGGCGATAAGCAATCACATCCAAAACTTGACTGTGGGATGGTTCGTATTTTGCCTCGGAAACACTCTGGCTAACATTACGCGCTTTTGTAAATCCGGCTGGAAAAAGCCTCATCGTGGTCGGCTTCTGCACCAGGGTGCTTGTGAATTTAGTATATATTATATCGACAGCATCTACCTGTTTATTCAAAAACAAATCGCGCGCTTGATCTAAGATCGCATAGAGCTCACGTCCACTTGGTTGATCGGCAAAATTTTCATAAACACCAATAACATTACTATCTTCTAGTTTCGTCACGAATTGCGCTGGCCGACGACCAATCGCAATCGTCTGGTTTCCGATATTATCCTCTTTGTCTTTTATGAGCTGTTTTATATAAAGCTTGTGAATATTACTATTATATGCACCAGCTAAGCCTCGGTCAGACGCAATAATAATTATCAAACGATTTTTAATCGGCCGTACAGTAAAAAGCGGGTGATTCTCTGTACCTTCTTTAGCAACGAGATGTGTTAACAGCTCAGTAGCTGTTTTTGTATAGGGCGCTGAAGCTTTTTCACTACTAAGAGCACGACGCATTTTGCTGGCCGAAACCAATTGCATCGCTTTAGTAACTTGTTTTGTATTTGTTACTGATCGGATACGTGATTTTAAAGCTTGAGTTTGCGCCATTTAGTCCTCTTTGTATCCTTTGGCCACTACAGCAGCAATTTCATCAATTTTTTCTAACATCTTTTGTGAAGGTTTTTCACCTTTATCTAGCTCTGCCATATCTTTACCGTACTGGTCACTTAATTTATGCAACAGCGAAGCCTGTGCTTCTTTGATTTGGGACGCCGGAATATTATCAAAAGCACCACTAGTAACCGAATAAACACTAACAAACTGTTGCCATACACTCATCGGCAGATATTGTGGTTGCTTAAGTAGTTCTGTTAGCCTCTGTCCACGCTCTATTTGTGCTTTAGTTGCGTTGTCTAGGTCGCTGCCAAATTGAGCAAAACTCGCTAGTTCTCGATACTGACTGAGACCAAGCTTGAGGTTTCCACCAACACTTTTGACAGCACGAGTTTGCGCCGCACCACCCACACGCGATACGGAAAGTCCTGCAGAAATAGCTGGTCTAATACCTTGATTAAACAAGTCTGTCTCTAGAAATATCTGTCCATCAGTAATGGAAATGACATTTGTCGGAATATAAGCCGAGATATCTCCTGCTTGTGTTTCAATAATCGGGAGTGCCGTCAAGCTACCGCCGCCAAGATCGTCAGACAATTTTGCTGAGCGCTCCAGCAAGCGTGAGTGCAGATAAAAAACATCTCCAGGATAGGCTTCACGTCCTGGTGGACGACGAAGGAGAAGTGACATTTGACGATAAGCGACTGCATGCTTTGTTAAGTCATCATAAATTATCAAAGCATGCTCGCCCTTGTCGCGAAAATATTCACCCATAGCGGTACCAGCATAAGGTGCGAGATAAAGTAGTGAAGCGGGGTCGGATGGACCAGTCGCAACAATAATCGTTTGATCCATAACACCTTCTTCACGAAGACGTTGCGCAAGACGTGTGATTTTAGATAATTTTTGACCGACAGCTACATAGATATTTACCACTCCGGTATTTTGTTTGGCTTGATTGATCATTGTATCAATCGTTAGAGCAGTTTTTCCAGTTTGACGATCACCAATAATAAGCTCACGCTGCCCACGCCCAATAGGGAACATGGCATCGATAGAAACGATACCGGTCATCAATGGCTCGTGAACACTTTTTCGTCCCATGACGCCAATCGCTGGTCGCTCCACAAGTCCACGCTGTTTAGTTTTAATTGCTGGTCCACCGTCCAGAGGACGACCGAGCGGGTCAACAATTCTTCCTAGCATTTCCGGTCCAACTGGTACACTAAGAATCTCATGCTTCATTTTTACCTTTGCGCCAGCTTTGATTTTTGTATCATCGCCCAAAATAACGGCACCAATCTCATCTTCACCCAAATTTAAAGCGAACGCCTCAATCAGACCGTCGGTAGTTTCAATTTCTAACATTTCATTGTAACCGATACTTTTTAGTCCATGAATCCAAGCAATGCCGTCGCCAACTCGCATCACAACGCCTGTTTCATCTAGGCCCTCTTTTAAATCAAGTTTTGTAATAGCATCACGTAGTTGGGTTGATAGTTCTGCTGCAGATATTTCTGACATATTTACTCCTTATGTAATCCTTTTAGTTTATTGAGCCTACCCCTCAAGCTGGCGTCAAGTGTAACGTCGGCCGTATCAATCATCGCACCACCAACCAGATTTTTATCTATAGTGTTGATTAGTTCTATTTGCTTAGCGCCAGTTTTATTCAAAATATATTTTTTGATTTTGGCCTCAGAAGCGTTAGAAAGGGGGCGAGCGCTAGTAACCCTAATTATGACCAGGCCCTTGTCTGACAGTTTGCTCTCGATGTCCTTAATAATTAATTGAAAATCGTCAGTAGCTCGTTTTTGCACTAAATAGCCGGCGACTTGATCAAGAGCCTGCTGGCTATTTCCGGCTAAGATTTGCTCGCTCGCATAGTTGGCTAGAGAGCGTCGTGATATGGTCTGGCCAGATCCCACTAACTAGCCTCCTTTAACGCCTGCTCGATCAAGGCATCGTCAAGCTCTTGATCAGACATTTGGCCGACAACCTTTTCCGTTGCTAATTTTACTAAATTATTAGCCTCTTTTAGTAGATCTTTACGAGCATTTGATTTATCGCGCTCAATTTCTTTTTCGGCTTCAATGCGAATAGCTTCTGATTTTGTTTTGGCACGCTTTTCTGCCTTACTAACTGTTGTCTCAGCTTCGTCACGGGCATTTTCTACGATTTCTGACGCTTGCTTACGGGCGTTAGCTAGTATTTCAGCCGTTTTTGATTCACTTTCGGCTGCCTGCGCCTTTAGCTTGTCTGCGGTTGCGGTGCTTTTTTCTATATCAGCCTCGCGCTTTTCAATTATATTGACGAAAATCGGATAGACCCATTTTCCCATAATAAACACAAGCACCAAAAAGGCGATTAGTTGAAAAATTAAGGTTTGCCAATCAATACCCAAAGAGCTTAAAAAATCAGTTGACTCCTTTGTTTGCGTAGATGCTATTTGAACTAAAAGGTTCATTGCTTATACCTTAAACAAAGATACCCGAAAGAATCGCTACAACAACACCGATAATCGCTAATGAGTCAGCAAAAACGATTGCGGTAATCATCATACTTCGGATATCTGACATCTTTTCTGGGTTACGAGCTAAAGCGTTTAAAGCCGCAAATCCGATAACTGCTACAGCGATAGCTGCACCAAATGCTGGTATGGCATAGGCTAATGCAAATGCTAATTGTTCCATTTTATATATTTCTCCTTTTATTACTTATTTATTATAATCATTTCTGTGCTTTTGTCACGCCTTTTGCTTGATTTTGAGCAGTTAAATGATCGAGATTCTCAGATGAAGGTGCGACCTCAGTGTGAGGCTCGCCGTGACCTTCAAGGGCGAGCGCGGTAAATATCAGTGTCAAGATAAAAAATACATACGCCTGAATAAAGCCGATAAATAGCTCAAACGCCATAACCACCGGTAGTGCTAATGTCGAAAAGTACCCTGACAAAATAACGATAACCAAAAGAAGTATCTCGCCGGCAAATGCGTTTCCAAAAAGACGTAGGCTCAAAGATACGACTCGAGAGAACTCTCCAACAAATTCTAATAACCCTTCAAAAGCGCCGACAGGATCTTTGAATGGGTTTCGTAAATAGCGTTTTGCATTACCGATTAACCCCATCTGTCTAATCGCGTAAACCTGAACTGCCACAATCGTTACCGTAGACAGCGCCAGGGTAAAGTTCAAATCTGCCGGTAACCCACGAAACAACGGGGTGCCATTTACAGTTATACTACCCACACCAGGCAAGATACTTAACCAATAATTGACCAAGACAAAGACAAATATAGTTATAGCAATCGGAGCGATACTACGTGCCACTTTTTTGTCGGGAATTATTTCCATAACCTGTCCATAAAGAGAGTCAAACATCCAACTAAAGAGGCCAACAAAGACGTTTTTCTTGCCGTTTTTGGCGGCGTTGGCAGCATAAAAACTCAATCCTAACGTCACCAGCAGACCAATAAAGCCCAGTGTCATAGCATT
This sequence comes from uncultured Candidatus Saccharibacteria bacterium, assembly GCA_964622895.1. Taxonomy (GTDB): domain Bacteria; phylum Patescibacteriota; class Saccharimonadia; order Saccharimonadales; family Saccharimonadaceae; genus JAGOZV01. Next base: position 34,111 of record CAZUSB010000003.1, read on the forward strand.
ATTAACAGTAAAATTTCCAATAGTAAACACTGGTTCAGCGACAAAGCTGATGTGAATATTGGCACTGGCGAACAGATCCATACACCTCCATAGGGGTTAAAATTTACTATTATTTATTCAATCTATATCATAACAATAAACGCAGACCTTTGCAATAAAAAACACGCCCGAAAAATAGGCGTGCTCTTAAAAGATAGAGCGTAATATTATTTAGTCAAATCTGTCCGATCAACTATATCGGCGGTTTCGTCAGATTGCAAAACCCAGGCATATCCAGTTTCACTGCCTTCTAGTAGCGCATCGGAGTCTTCCAACGAAAGTCCAGCGTCCTCATAAGCTATTACTGGCATTCCGATAAACTTATGATCGGTTCTACCTGCGCCATTCTTTAATCTAATATCTACATCTTGTAGACCACATAATTGTAATGTTTCATCAACATGGGCGACCTGTCCAACCTCTGTATAGCTCATATCCCTAGCATCTGCCTCTGGACGTATTCTTGCACCTGGTAAGATCTCCACACAATCATCTCCGTCAACCTTAACAGACATACCAAGCTCGCTATTGAGTGCTTCGATTCGCTTAGAGTTGTTATACTTAATAGCCCCACCACCAGCCAATACTCCAAAAGCAGCCAAAACTCCAAGTGATTTGATAACAAATGGAGAAATATAAATCTCTCTTTTTTCAGGCCTACTAGTTTGCTCATTCCTGGCATTAGTTGAGTGGTCATCACTATTTTCTAATGATGATTGAGCTGAATTAGTTAAATTATTTCGTTCGTGATGCATATTATTCACCTTATTCTTAATGATTCAATCCTATTATAGCACTTAAGCTAATATTTGTCAACTATAAGTTGATGTGCTACAATTAACTCTATGAAAAAATCAAAAAAACCACTCACCAAAGAACAAAAACAACCCCCTGGAACAAAACTTAACGATATAGATCCAAAAATCTACACCAAAAGGTGGGCAATTTTAGTCGCTTTATGTATAGCGTTACTAGCCGTAATGCTAGCAAACAGCAGTTTAAACATGGCACTTCCAGCCATGTCAAAAGATTTACACCTTTCACAGTTAGATCTAACTTGGGTGGTTAACATTTATACTCTTGTGTTCGCCAGTTTGCTTTTCATTGCCGGCGCAATAGGCGACAGGTACGGACGCAAGAAAGTAATGCAAGCCGGCTTGGTAGTATTTACACTTGGTTCGGTATACGCTGCCTTCATGTCAGCAACCGGCGGTCAGCTAATTGGCGCAAGGATTGTTATGGGTATTGGCGCCGCCTTCGTTATGCCCACAACGCTCTCTATTATTAATATTACTTTCCCAAAAAATGAACGTGCTCGCGCCATAGCTATTTGGGGGGCAGTTTCTGGCGTTGGCATGATGTTAGGCTCTATTATGAGCGGTATTTTGCTAGAACATTTTACTTGGCATTCGCTGTTTGTCTTTAGTGGAATAATTGCTGTCGCTGGTTTAATAATTAATCAAATCATCACAGTAGAAAGCTACGACGAAGCTAAAACACCAGTAGACTGGCTTGGCGGCCTATTAAGTGCCCTCGGTATTTTTACAATTGTATACGGTATAACCGAAGCACCGTCTTCTGGCTGGGGAAGCTCTGTTGTGCTATTAAACATAGGTTTTGGTCTTCTGTTTTTACTAGCTTTTGTTCTTGTAGAATTAAAAAGAAAACAGCCAATGTTAGACGTAAGGCTGTTCAAACATCGTTCGTTCTCTATCTCTTCAATTATTTTGATACTTACTTTTTTGGCTATGTCTGGCGTAATGTTTTCTATGAGCCAATTAATGCAGTTAATCGTAGGTTTCACTCCTTTACAAGCAGCATTTGCTACAATTCCTATAATGCTACCAATGGCATTTTTTGGACCAATCGTACCTTTTATTGTTCGTAAAATTGGAGCTAGATTAACAATAACCATCGGGCTATTCCTGGTAACAATCGCCTTCTTGCTTATGGCCAGCTGGTCTTCTGATGTAACATATTTGCAACTCCTGCTTGTGGGCGGGTTAATGATGTTGGGTATTTCAATATCTATGACACCAACCACCAATATATTAATGGCTTCTGTACCACGTAACAGGTCTGGTATGGGCTCGGCTATGAACGATGCGACCAGACAGTTGGGAAGCGCCTTAGGGGTAGCAGTATTAGGCGCAACGCTTAGCGCCACCTATACGTCTGAAGTCGCAAACATTGCGAATCAATTTTCAGGCAAAGTTCAATCTGGAATTGAAAGTTCACTTGCAGTAGCACTAGAAATTAGCGATCATTTAGGACCAATGGGCAATAGTGTTGCAGAAGCAGCTAAATTGGCCTGGATGGATGGGCTAGTTGCGGCATGTACCTTAGGTGCAGTAATATTAGCTATTTCTGCAATAGTTGCTTTTGTTGGCCTGCCAAAACACGTAAAGGGCGACAAAGACGCGTAAGATGCTATAATATTAAGTATGGAAAAGTCAAAATTAAGTGCAAATCAGGTAGCGGTCTCTAATCGCTTAGCTGAACTAGGCATCTCTTCATACAATCAACACCGTCATATCGTAGAAATACTAGGAAGCATTATAACACCAAACGAAACTATTGAAGCCGTCGTTATTGGTCGAAACGCCAATCATACATCTGCACTTTTTGCCTTAACGCAGAAACAATTATTTTATATTGTTGGAGATAAACTATATCATTCAACAAATCAAATCGCCCTGTCTTCATTGATGGGTGTAACTCTTTTGCCAACACCAATACTATCTTCTGTTACCATTGAGTCTAAAGCTGGCGAGTTTTGCATAATGGACGCCAATAATTCAAACGCCGATTTCTTCACTAAGCAATTGAATAGAGTTATTAGCCAATCTAACGATGAAGAAGGCAACACTCCCGTGGATATGCCAATTGAGCCGGAATCTCCAACGACTACTAACCCCACACCGGTCACCAACACCAATAACGAAGAAACCACGCGTACGCCTGTTTTTAATCTAACAAACAATGAACTTGAGTTTATTAGTCAACAGCATGCAGGCATCTTAACAACCGCCTCTGCCAGTGGGGACATTCATACCAACCCTGTTTACTATGTTGTTCAAAATTCAAATATTTACATACTAACTCGTAAAAAAACTCACAAAGCGCAAAACATGGTCTCGCGACCTCAAGCTACTTTAGCAATATTAAATAACAATACACTTCAATATGTAACAATCAACGCATTATCTCAAGTAGTTTCTAGTTTAGAAAAAGAAGAATTAATTTATAATTCCATAAGCGAACAAATTTCAAAAAAATCATCTTCGATTATTCAAAACGCTCTATACGATACAGAAAAAGGCGAGTACACAGTTTTCCAATTAGTACCCGTCTCTTCATCTAATAACATAAATGCTTAGTCCTTGGGCTAAAGATTTTTTTCAGAGCTCAAACGCCTTTTTGGCAATTTATTAGATAATGCCACCATGCGCCTTCTTAATGGTCGGCCAATCATATTTCCTAGGGTAGCGCCCGCTGCAACAGCTATGCCAATGGCAACAGCCCGCATTAAAATAGCTAAACCAGCCATAAACTCTGGACTGCCAGCAGCGTTATCAGATACGCCCATTAATCCGTTGTATAAAGAAAGCCCCGGAACCAGCGGCACGATAGCGGCGCTAATAATGGCAACGGAAGGGAAGTGCCAAAAACGGGAAGTAAAGGTTGCAAGTAGACCAACGACTGTTGCTGCTATAGCGCTTGAGACTACCAGCCCTAAGCCAAAATCCATCATTAACTGTAAAATAAAATATGACAAAAAGCCGGCGACACCTGACATTAAGAATGTTAAACGTGGAGCGTAATTACTGGCGGCAAACCCGGAGGCTATAATAAATGCGCCTAAATATCTAAGACCTTCATCTGCCAACGGCAGTCTGTCTGGCGTAGCAGGGAAGGCAATACCAAATTTAGCAGCAATAAATAGCCCAATTAGCACGCCAATAACTACGCCTCCAGTAGCAACCATAACACGCAACAAACGTGCATTTGCCGTAACGTAGTATTCGTCTATTGCATCCTGAAATGCTCCAACTATCATCATTCCTGCAACTAGCATAACTATACCGCCTATTAACATTAGCGTTGGATTCATATTTAAAGAAAATTGCACATTCAGCCAAACCGTTAAAGCAGCTACCAACGTAATACATAAAGAAACCAAAATTTGTATGTAAAAAGTTGCTAGGCCCTTGCGAGACAAAAAGTCTATTAGCCATGACGTAACCATGCCCATCAGAAAAGCAAGAAATGTCATTAATGGAGTGCCGGCATACAGAACAACTACGCCGGCGCTAATTCCCGCAGCCATTATATGACGCAACCAACGCGGATAAGGCTTAGACTCTCGTACGATTCTGTCCAGTTCTTTCTCTGCATCCGACAAGCGAATTTTATGATCTCTAATTTTTAAAGCTAAATTTTGCAAGGCCTGAACTCTTTTATAGTCCGTGTCTCTATCGTCTATGGTGCGAATAAGAGTTAACGGCTCACGATCGTTACCCCTATCTTGAGAAACGGTAATTAGTGTAGAACTAATGTCTATATGAACTTTTCTTTTGCAGTAAGTGTTTGTAATACCCAAACACATATGCACGGCATCGCTTGCGGCCACGCCCATAGAGGCAAGCTGGTCTGTCATACTCATTGCCAACCTTAATGCACGCATGTTTGGCGTTAAGCTTTCTTCAATTTGCTCAATATCTAATGTTTCTTGAATATCTTGCTGCACATGCTCTATGTATTTCAACAATCTAATAGGTAGGCGAATCTTCATGCTTCTATTATAGCCGTTTTAAACATAAGATGATACAATTTATTATATTAACGAAGGAGATGCAATGTCAGAAAAAAA
>CAZUSB010000004.1:0-9967 GCA_964622895.1 uncultured Candidatus Saccharibacteria bacterium
CACGATCAATAATCACACTCATAGAGTACTTCAAGAAGCTATCTTCCATCATATTTTCAACAGTTCGCAGCTCAATGATTTTTGAGTGCTTTTGCTCTTCTTTGCTCAAGTCTATTGTGTCAGTCATTGTATTTTCGTCTTCCATGATTAAATATCTAGCTCCTCAATATTGATATCGCGCGCATGAGTTTGAATAAAATTTTTGCGCATTAAAACGTCGTCACCCATTAATTTACTGAAGATAGCGTCTGCTTTTTCGGCGTCTTCAACTTTTACCTGTATCAAAACCCGATTTTCTGGATTCATAGTTGTGTCCCATAGCTGTTCAGCGTCCATTTCGCCTAGACCCTTGTAGCGCTGAATATCGCTCAGTCCGGCCTGTTTTCGGGCGCTATCTTCTGGATCGATCTCTACGCCACGAGCCTTTCGCTCCTCAATTAGTTTGTCGATGATAGCATCACGCTCCTCGTCACTGTATGCATACCACTTCTTGTTTCCACTGCCTTTTAGCAAGAATAGTGGTGGTTTCGCTAAATAAATATGCCCACCATCGACCACCTCTCTCATGTAGCGGAAGAAAAATGTCATCAATAGCGTGGCGATGTGGCTACCGTCAACGTCGGCATCGGTCATAATGATGATACGATGATAGCGCAATCCACGTATATCAAATTGATCGCCAATCCCTACGCCAAGCCCCTTAATCAAGCTAACTATTTCGTTATTGGTAAACATTCGGTCTAGCCTTGCGCGCTCTACGTTTAATACCTTGCCGCGTAGAGGTAGAATAGCCTGAGTCTTGCTGTCGCGACCAGACTTGGCTGATCCACCGGCTGAGTCTCCCTCAACAATATAAAGTTCGGACTCTGACGGGTCTTTGCTCGAGCAATCAGATAGCTTTCCAGGCAAATTGAGTCCATCTAGCGCACCTTTACGAATAATATTGTCTCTGGCTGCGCGAGCGGCTTTTCGCGCTCTGGCTGCTAGCAGTGCTTTATCAACAATTTTTTTAGCGACACCTGGATTTTCATCAAGATAATAGCTAAAATACTCATTCATCACTTGTTCAACATAGCGTCGCACTTCGGGATTGCCCAATTTGTTCTTTGTTTGACCTTCAAATTGCGGGTCAGGCAATTTCACTAAAATTATCGCCGTCAAACCTTCACGAATATCATCACCAGTTAAATTCTCATCTTTTTCCTTGAGGATGTTATTTTTACGAGAATAATCATTGATCACCCTGGTCAGAGCTGAGCGAAAACCAACAATATGCGTACCTCCGTCAGGAGTCAGAACGTTATTAGCAAACGGCTTAACCATCTCATTGAAGCCATCGTTGTACTGGATGGCAACTTCAACCACTGAATCTTCAACCTGTTTTTCTACGTAGAAAATATTTTCCGACAGGACATCTTTACCCTTGTTGAGATGCTTAACATAACTTTGGATACCACCTTCAAAATAAAACGAAGCCTTTTCTTTAGTGCGCTCATCAGTGACGTGAGTGTAAATACCCTTAGTCAGGTATGCCTGGTGTCGTAGATAATTGATAACCCACTTATAATCAAATTCTATAGTTTCTTTAAAGATAGTAGGGTCTGGATAAAATGTAATGGTGGTGCCATCTGGGCGATCCACCTTGCCCTTTTTCTTAAGTGGACTAACAGTTTTACCTTGTTCAAAAATGACTTCGTGTAGAACACCACCCTTCACAACTTCTGCTATCATCTTGGTAGAAAGTGCATTTACAACACTTGAGCCCACACCGTGAAGACCTGAAGATACTTTATAGCCACCCCCACCGAACTTGCCACCAGCATGTAAGATCGTAAGAACCGTTTCTAGGGTACTTAAACCAGTTTTTGGGTGCTTGTCTATAGGAATACCGCGCCCATCGTCTGACACGCGCACGCCGCCATCTTCAAGCAACACAACATCAACTCTGGTTGCATAACCAGCAATAGCCTCATCGACTGAGTTATCTGCGATTTCTTTTATTAAGTGGTGAATACCATCGTAGCCCGTGCTACCAATGTACATTCCTGGGCGTTTACGGACCGGATCTAGCCCTTCCAAAACTTGAATTTGCGACCCGTCATAAGAACCGTCGGCTTTCGTTTTTGCCACCATCTGTCCCCCTGTATTTATCAGATTAAACTGTATTTATATCTATACATCTATTATACCATATAACATCCGGGCTTGTCGCTCTTAATATTGGTCTGTATTTACTATTCTTTTTTGGCCACCATCTAAGAATATTGGGTCTATGCCTGTGATACCATTATTATTTAACATATCTTTAATATTAGCTCTATTCTTTTGATTATTCATTATTAACTCTACACAGACCGTCTTTCCACTATCTAAGTTAAACGCTTCAATATTGCACGTATATATAATGTAATATTTTTCAATTATGGGGAGCTTCTCCATGAAAGGATTTTCATTTCTTATTTTTTGCAATGATGAAAATTCTTCTCCTGATTTTCTTACTTGGTAACTAAACTCCTCGTGTGGCATATCGACAAGTAGAAGTGAATATTTCCATTTTTTATCCACGGTTAAATTTACGATATAAGATGACCCGCTATCTGCGGTATTAACTTCATGTATTTCATCATCATCAATCGTAGCATACCACATCTTCTTGGTGTCATTTTGATCTTTTGATATCTGGTTTCTCAATCCGTATATGGTACTCATCGTATTCTTAAAACCAATTTTATCTTCAATAATTTTTTGGTCATTTAGCACTAAAGCAAATACACCACCCACAGATTTTTTATCTATTTCGTTACTATTAGATAAGTCCTTGTCATTAGATGGAAATGCTATAGACAATACAACTATTAGTAATATAAAAATTATAAACCCAAACATAACAATGAGTTTGTTTTTTTTAATTCTTTTAGCTTCTTTTTCAACAATTGTAGTCATTACTTCGTAAACCCATGCATCGAATTAATACCACCCGCAGGATTCAGCAGAGATACATCATATGCTATGATACTTTTAGGATAATAGTTTGTCCCTCCAGTATTCGCAGTATAAAATTTATCACCATCGAATTTTCTTAGCACCAACCAATGATTCACTCCTGAAAATTGTGAACCTGCAGACGAGTTCAGAATTACTAGACCTCCCTGATCTATTACTCTCCGAGCTTCGTCCACACTCCCTCCTAAATCTTCGTATTTTAGTCCAAATTTGTCTGCAATTATTGGGCCATTAGCATATACGTTTGACCCCCTAGGACACTGACTCCCTGGCGACCTGCAGGCAATTGGCTCTAATGAGAGCGGTGTAACTTTTTCATCAGCTAAATTTGCAACGACCATGGCTAAAGACGTTACTCCACAGGATAATTTACACATGCTTTGCCTTCCATTAAAAAGTTCATCTCCCCACTTCTCATCACATTGATCGTAAAATATCATTGGATCGGGGCCGTCAGCTGGCACTTCTTTGTATCCCGGAAAATCCCGACCACTCCTACCACCTGAAGGTGCGCAGCCATCCCCTAGTGTATTCAAATCTATACCACCCAAATAAGCTACCACCGCTAGCGCACCCGGCCTCATGTCACTTCCACTACCCCCTGTGCCCGTCCTTTCTTCCCCAGGAACACTCCAGCTCATCGGCATTGCATGTTTATCATCCAATCCATTCATCACATAAGGGGATTGCTCCCAAGTTGATCCCGCCTCTCTATATATATACCCTCTATTATAAGCCAAAAAGGCACCTCCCCAGTCTTCCATTGTCATTTGTGTACCTTTTTGAACTACATCAATATCATAAACGCTCTTTGCCATTGCAATAAAATGCTCTCCAGCCAACTTTGCATCTTCATTAGGAGTGTCTCCTATTTCCACACCATCTACACTTATTCCTCTGCCCAACGGTTCTCCATTTGCTATAGATGAATCAGACTTCAACCCTCCCTCTCGAAAATGCAATGCAGCTAATATTTGAAAAGGTACTTTAGTTTCTTTCTCGCCATATTCATATCTTTCTTTGTTCGCCTCTACCATTTTTTTTATATCCATATTGTCCAAGTAAGCAATTGTGTCTTCAGGGAGATTTACATCTTTTAACAAAGTGCCCACAGAGGCTCCATCTGTAACACATTCAGACTCACACGGATTCCAAAATTGTATGTCATTCATCGATAATCTAGGGTCATTACAGTCTATAGTTTTGGCCTTAGCCGGCAATGGCGCAACTACAAAAGCTACACCCAACATTGTCGAGGCAAGTCCTAAAAATAATTTCTCAAGCCATGTTTTATTCATCATAGAAGCTCCTCCAACGCACATGATTGTTTTTATTATCAGTTAGCTGCTTATTTATTTCTGGTGGTAAATTATCATAATTTACGTATTTTGGGCCGGTTGCGTAATGATGAGGAGGCACTACCACTTTCGGAGTTTCGCTCCGTCCATCTATTACTACGACCATAGGAAAAGATGCATGGTCTGACCTCATTTTATAGGTCACCACTTTCCAGCCAACTACAGGCTCGTCGATGGTCATAATATCCATCATAACATGACCCTCATATATGACACCTGGGCTTACAAGTCTGATAGCATCAATTTCAGCTCTATACTCAATATCATCAGTAAATTTTGGTCCAAGCTCAAATCCGTGCTCTTCATTACCCTGACTTGATATATACTCCTCCGCATTACTTAGAAGAGATGAATCTGTGTTATCAACCATAGATATTTCTGCATCCCTGCTTTTACTTACGCTCAATATTATTACGACTATAGTTGATAATAATGCAAAAATAGAGATTATAATTAAGATATATTTTCTATTTTTCATAGACTAGGGTAGCTCCTCATATAACTTGTTCATCAAGACTGTGAACGCCGGTTCGAGATCATGAGGCCTAAAGCTTCCTCCACCGGCCTTGCCATACTCTTTCCCCTGGTCTATATGTAAGTGTGGTGCAGTGTTGTCCTCACATGGCGCACTACCTACTTCAGCTATTTTCTGACCTGCTACTACAGTATCTCCTGTCACAACTGTAGTATTTTCGATATGCCCATACCAATATTCCGCACCACTCTTTCCTCTAAAGGTGATCATCCTGCAACGAGTAGGATGATTACGTGTAGGGCCTTTTCTATGTCCCTCAAAATGTATTTCACCGTCCTCAATGGCGTAGACTGGACGACCAGGCTCCACCATAAGGTCAAAAGCATGGTGAGTTCCGGGCCCATAATGACATCCACTTACTAAATCTGTGCATGGAATATTTCCTATAGCTTCCCCCTTACTTGCTTGTATAGGAAACGCGAAACCATCAGTATTAACAAAACCACTACTGCCACCGCCGCCACCCTGCCCTGCCTCAAAATCATCAGCCCCATTTATCATCCGCTCCATCATTACGCTCATCAAAAACACTGGGATAGCATTAAAGGCTTTTGCGTCTGAATATTTTTTAGGGCCATCTGCTAAGACTATCTCATCCTCGGAGTCAACATCAACCTCCCCCGCCACCCTCCTGACCAGCTTTCCCTCTTCATCCTCTTTCTCGTCATACACTAGCCCCTTGGCTATACCACTATCATCGGTGACTCCATCTTTTGTTAACTCTAGACTTTTTCTAGAAATACACCCTGAGACTTCTGTAAGGTGTGTCCCATCTGACAGGTTGCTACAGCTGTCATAAATAGTTTCTACTAATGAGTTTTTTACAATTACAGCTCTAAGGAAATCCTCAGTCCCAGCCTCCTCACTAACATCAACCTCCTCTGTACTACTGCCCAGCCCTTTAATCCACCCTCTCTCTACTAATGCTTCCGTAGCCTCATCTATATCCATACTCTCCTGCTCTTTTGTAAAACCGGTGCAAGGCATGCCGGCGGCGTTTACTGCTGGAGTTAAGTCTTTATCAACATTCCCGTTAGCGTCTGTAACCTCTAGATTAAAAGCTTTGGCGTACCCACAATCCATAACCGCGCTAGAAGATGCACCAACGCTGGACTGAGAAAGACTAGCAAAAGACATCGGTAGCATTGCAAACGCACGCAAACGACTCATCAAGTTTGAGCTTAAGCCACCGTTTACTATCATAGCTAGTTGAGCTTTATTAACTGCACTACCCAAAAAGGTGTTGTGATTTGAGATGTCAAACGGGCTATGAGATGCGATATCCATTTTACGTTCATCCTCTAGAGTGGATTGGTGAAGAGCCTTAGCTTCATCTACGTTACTCTGGGACAATACAGGCATATTGCTTGAAGTTCCATGAGCGGAGAAATATGCTTTTCCGGCTGTTCCTAGTGCATCTCCAAGTTCTTCTCCCTTAAGTCCCTCTAACTTGTCTGTTTCTAGCATAGCCTCCAGAGCCTTCTCCATTCCCTTTTCTGCTGCTAATTCTATAAGGGGTTGCGCTGCGGACGACAAGGCGAATCCAGCAACCGAGAACAGAAGACCCACTCCGGTGGCATTCATGGCAATACCCACAGCCGTGGAGGTCCACATAGCTACCGGACTAAGTATAAAGCCACAAAGTCCTTGAGCGGCCTTCTCTGCGACCTGCCCAGCCTTCACTATTGGATTCGTAATAACATCATAGCCAGGTGCGAACCTTTCTGACACCCCTGTGGCATTGGTATTAATGCCTAGTGCAGACAAGAGCATAGGGGAGTCTAGGGCTGACTTACCGTTTTCGTCTTTTTCGGTCAACTTTGCGCCTATGGCACTAGCAGCCTCTGGGGGCATATAAAACTCTTCTCCGTCAGCATCGGTATACATCCCTGAGGCGGTTATAAAATCCCCTGCCGACATATACTCCTGCACAAGAGGAAGCAACCTGGCTAGCTCAAGCCCGGCTGCTGCAGTAGCCATAGCAGATGGAATTTTAATAGTCATACAGGCCACCACAGCAGCCAAATAAGCAGTGTTCGCCTTGGCTGCACCCAGTTTTTGAGACAAAAACCCTGAGAACCTCCCCATTACATCTCCTACCTTCTGCAAACCGGGTATTCTTGCTGCTATTGCTTTATTAACAGCCTTCAGCCTAGTCGCGGCATTTTTAAATGGCTTAGAAAGTGCCTTCGCCAGACTGGCCCCCCTAGATAGTTTCAGCTTCCCAAAAAACTTAGTACCTATATATTTACCAGCAAAAGACCTAAATCTAAGATTCCATGCTCCCTTTATACCTACTACCTTTGAAGCGGCTTTGGGGTTTTTCTGCAAATGCCCTTTTAGCTCTTTTGGGGTTACAGGTTGACCGTCAATCACATAATGTTTAATTGCACTTTTCGGCATACCTCTTCTATTTTTGGGACTATACTGTGTATTGTCAGTAAAATGTATTTCGATACCTTTTTTATGCAATGAGCGTAACCCCTTGTTTGACAACTTTCCTCCTACGCACCGAGCTTTGTTAGCTCCGGCGCAAGCAATACCATCACCAGCAGAATTTGTAGAAAGTCTCCCTAGCGTCTTGGTTAACATCCTTTGCATGGTCGTAGATGTCGTATCATTAGTGATAGACATATTTCTATTAAAGGCGGTAAAAAGTGACGCAGGGGCCATAATTGTCATAAAAATCGTAAGACCAATTGCGCCACCAGTACCTAGTAGCCATGCCTTCTTCTTACCCTTGAAATTTAGTATTGCCTTACCAAATTTATCTGCAGGCGTTAATTTTTCAGCTCCTGCCCCAACATCAGTTTTCCAGCCTCCATCACCCGAAGACCTTTGAGACATTTTATTTAGCTTATCTGATTCATTTGCTGGATCTTTATCTGTGTCCTTTGAACCGCCATAGCTACCCGCTCCTTTTTTGAAGCGCTCATCTATGGTGTCTGTGTTTTGTTTGTTTTGTTGATTCATATAACATATCTATTATATCACAACAAATGCGTATCTATAGAATATTTATTTGTAATAAGCTTGTGTAAATATGTAAATACGTTTAAATATCTTTTATCAGCCTTAGTTAGACTTATTAAAGATAATCAAGTTACTGACGGTATTTGTTCCACTTAACGGTTCTATGGCGCCAGTTGGTGAAACTACAGAATATTTTGGTAGCTGCTCAACTACAGGAGTAAATACATTTCCACTAAAAGGAGTATACTCTTCAGTCTTACTGTTATGAGATTCAAACTCAATAACAATATATCTACCATCATATATAGATTTAAGAGCCTCTAGCTGTCTTTCGGTCATCATCCAGTCTTCTAGGTTTTCTATATAAAGGCTTCCGTCCTCACCCCACTCTGTACCTTGCTCGCTATAGTATACCTTGTCCCTGTACACATCCCCCCGAAGTGTTACGCTAAGCTTTAAATACCCTTCATCTTTGTGAGCCTCTGGATAGGCATTAACTATAGGCGAGTGCTCAGGGTTAGTAATCACTAAATGCGGACTACCCTCGGGCCCTGCGACTGTAACATAATCCTCAGGAATTCTTACAAATCCATTTCTGTCTATACTATAAGGCAATCCCTCTGGAGATATGCCTTCAGATTCTTGCGCTGCAGGTTGTGTTTCCTCTTGAGGTGTAATTTCTTCCACTTCTTCTAGGATAACTTCTTCTGTAATTACTTCTGATTGTGTAATTTCAACTGACTCAGGGGCTGCACCAACCTTTTCATCATTACAGCCAGCTAGCGTACCCATTGCAATTGCGGCTGCAGCTAGTGTTGACATTGTTCTTTTTAAATCAATGCGACTACCTTTTGTTTCACTCGTATTCAATTTCTCACTCATTTTAAACTCCAACTTCTTATAAATTGATATCCCCATTGTACCATAAAATAATTATTTGTAAAGACCTAGCCCAACTAATATTCCATATGTTTATTTTTAACTAGTAATAAGATACAATAAGTTTATGTTTAAAAAACTAGTCACCAGTGTAACTTTAAGTCCTTCAGCAATCGGTGAGCTAGTTTCTTACTCAAAAAAACTACGCTCTCAGCTTCCCCTACGCATCGCTGGAACACTTTTGCTGCTGGGTGCGTTAATTTTAGAGCTGGTCATTATATACATTCCGACCTCTCCTGTAATGCCTGAAAAACGAACCCCAATTGATGTGGTCGTCACTAAGAATACTAAGTCTTTAATGTATACCCAAGAAACTCGCAATATATCCCAGGGAAATGCCGACGCCACTAAAAAACCAGCTCAGCCCTCAGATCAGCTCATCTACACCTTGACTGTAGTTAATAAATCCGAGGAGACCCAAGAGGCACAAATCTACATCGACCTTAAAGATGTGTTTGACTATGCCAGTCTACTGGGAAATAATGATGCATCACTTAACGGCACAATATTGTCATGGCCAACTACCAGCCTTGAACCTAATGAAAGTCAAGCTCGGACATTCACCATAAAAATGGTCAAAGACATCTCGACTGCACCATCCAATGGACTAGCATTCGATTGTAAAATGTCTACTGCCTTTGGAGATGTTCAGGATAATGTTGTAAGATGCTCAACAGTAAAGAGCCTCAATACTGAGGTAAATAATCTTCCGGTATTTAACAATGCTACGTCTATAACTATACTATCCGTTGTATTAACCACATCACTATTATTACTACTAAGGAACATCCAGCAACGTCGAGAAATCGCAATTATTCGTAAGTTGTTGACGGAAGGAGAAGTGTGAACGAACGAAAAGAAGTTAACGATAAGTATAGCCAAGTGATGAGCACAACTCGTAGTCAAATGGGGCTTCTGGGACGTATGTGGAGCCATATAATTCATTTTCCACCCATAGAGGGCCTCTTACGTCTGCTGGATAACACTATTCTACGACCAGTACCTTTATTATCCTCTGGTCTACTAGCATTATTTGGGGGACTGGGTGTTTATTTTATCTCGCTCTATAACGGATATACTGTGAGCACAAGTATTACTCCACTCCTAGCTATAGGTGGTCTATTTATAGGTATCGTAATTGATTATTTTCGTATATTTT
>CAZUSB010000004.1:10067-29909 GCA_964622895.1 uncultured Candidatus Saccharibacteria bacterium
CTAGCTATAGGTGGTCTATTTATAGGTATCGTAATTGATTATTTTCGTATATTTTTTGGCGGAGCCGAATAAGCGCTCAGTTAGCGTAAACTAACAGAAAAACTATCGTCATCTGTCGCACTATCTCGTATATCTAGCCTATCGGCAGGTTTAACGGGTTTTGATACTGTCTGTGCAACTGGTTCAGGCGCTGATTTTGTTGGTGGCAAGCCTGTAGCTGGTTTTGCCTGTGACTGAATATGAGACCTTCGCTCTAGCCATTCATCTAGGAAAGATTTGTTAGGCGCGCTAGGCGCTGGACCAGTAGCATTCGCGACATTCTTTTGACTGCGGCCAGAGCTAGTGCGCATACCTGAGGCTGACGCCCCTGCATTAGGTGAACCAGCAAAGCCTGTGCGCTGAGCTGACACCTGCTTGGCTTTTTCTTGCAAGAAACGCTCCCCAGCTCCCAACCTAGCAAAGATTTCCTTTTCTACCTCTGCTCGAGGGCGACCATACTTTACCGCCGACAGCTTCTTCAAAGCATCACGAATTTCAGATTTTGACTCACCCATAGGAGGAACCAATGTCATACTAAAAGCAGCTGAAGGAACGCCAGAAATCATAACAGATGATATAGTCTGGTAATTCGGTAGCTTTGTTAGGTCCTCAGCATCAAATGTCGGCTGAAATTTCTTTTGTAGCAGCTCTGCGTCAGTCACACCAATGCGACCACTAATAATCGTGCCGATATTGCCTAAAATTGCCTCACGAATAGTGTCCGTCAACTGAGTCATAAACTGATTGGCCAAAATAAGATTCAGACGATACTTTCTCGCCTCGGATAAGATAGACTCAAAACTATCTGTTGCGAAATTTTGAAACTCGTCAACATATAGCGCAAAATCTTTTCTTTCGTCCTCAGGCATATCTGCCCTGCTCATGGCGGCTACTTGAAACTTCATCACAAACATCATACCAAGGAGCTGAGAGTTCAATTCGCCGGTTTTACCCTTTGATAAGTTAACAAACAGTATCTTATTGTTGTCCATAATATCGCGAATATTAAACCCGCTCTTCGTTTGGCCGATAATATTTCTCATCATTTCATTAGACAAGAACGCGCCGAATTTACTAACAAACCAGCCCAGAACCTCTGACTTATTTGCCTCGCTAGTCTGAGCCATCTCCTTGTTCCAGAAGTCTAAAACCGTTTGATCGGTAATATATTGCATCTTTGAATCAGTAAATGACTGGTCATTAAACACCTGTGGCACATCAATAAAAGTAGTTCCAGCTGGATCGCTCATAATCGTCAGGGCGGCATTTCTAAACCAGTGCTCATAACGTGGGCCAATAATACCAGTGTGACCAGGGTCATATAGCTTATAGAGCATTCCGATCGTCTCTTGAATCAAAAAGTCTCTTTGGTCCTGAGTCTCGAACTCAAACAGGTTGAGCCCTATGGGATTATCCATATCTCCTGGATTAAAATAAATTACATCCTCCACCCTCTCTCGTGGCACCATACCCATTAGTCGCTCCGCTGAATCTCCATGCGGGTCAATAAAAGCAAAGCCCTTGCCGTCTAACATGTCTTGATAAGCTAAGTTTTCTAACAATCCAGATTTGCCAACACCAGTTTGTCCAATAAAATAAGTATGCCTACGACGATCGTTGGTACCGAGACGGATAGGCTTTTTAATACCTCTAAATTCGTTGTAGCCTATCAAGAATCCTTCGTCCATCTCTTGTGTTGGGCCATCAACTTGTTTTGCCATCTGACGCGATACACGTGATGTCGGAATACTATTTTGATCAGGCAGGTGAAAAATAGTAGCCATCTCTACGCTATTTAATACTGTGCTTCGTTGCTTTTGCGGGAAAAATCTCATCAGATAGGCGGTCACTAAATCGTCAGTATTTTTTGCTTGAGTAAACTTAAAGCCATTGCTTGACGGCGAGTCAAACAATGAGAAAACAGCAATGATATTTTTCAACAATGCATTGGCACGATTGTTGTCACTAGACGACACAACTACTCGCACTAGCGCCTCATAACCCGGATAACGCGTCTTTTCTTCTATCTGCTCAATAGTAGACTGCTCCAGGCTGGTCAATTGCTTATCCTCGGCTTCTTTTTGCTTGTCTTCTGCCTCTAATGGCTTCCATAAGGCCTCTGCTAAACCACTTGTACTAATACCTAGCCCCTGTATCGGAGATTTATTTTTACCCTTGTCTTTTTTGATACTCTCAGAGACTGACAAAGCATTTTTTGTCCACCCCTCGTCTGCCGGTCTAATCAATATCTGGATAACTACACCATCATCTTTGCTAGCACTAGACAGTGCATTGATCATCGCTCGACTAGCATCTCGTTTTGTCTCTCTATAGGTAGAAATAGGATAAGCATACTCTCGCCTTAAGGTCAGCTCTCCACCAACCGTTCCCTGAATTTTTCCAGTTTGGTGAAAAATGTTTTTTTCCTCCACTTCTTCTAGGCGTGCCGAAGGATAAGCGGCGATCACAGCTTGCCTAATTGTATCCACCAAGACTGTAGGTACTACTGTATAGTAATGTACCAGCCCCTCATGACTAACAATTTCAAACGAAATATGTCTTTGTCCATGAATTTTACTGCGAAAACCAGTTGTTGCTGTACTTGAGATGATGTTATACATCACCTGCGCTTGTGACAACACCTCTTCTGTTAGATCTCTTTCGTCTCTACCTCCCTTTTCAAGGTCATCACTTGCTGGTGGGATATGAATATAAAGAGGAACCATTTTTAATCCTCTCTCGTAATTTTTGGCTTCTTGAATACTATTTTTATATTGCATTATTACAAATACAGCCGCCCCGCCAAGCACAAAAACGATTAGTAGTGTAAAAATAAAGAATTCCACCATCGCTATATCCAGATCCTACTGTTGATTTTCGCCTCTGACACGATTAAATCTTTTCTTTTGGTACTCTTCGCGAACATCTACGATTTGTTTTTCTTTTTGGTAAGGATCTCCTTTTGTTAAGGAAATTATTTTTTTGGCTTTGTCTACCCATTCTTTTTCAATTTCGTTATCATCTGCAGCATCTAAATCATCAGAACTCGGTACACTTGGGTAGTTTGGCGTCGGAATACTAGGAATGGCAACTGGTGGCGCAACTGGCGCTGCAGAAGCTAAGTCTGTCGCAACAGCTCTGGCCTCGCTAGCGGCTTCTTTACGTTCGGCACCTCGTTCAATACTATCTTGCTGCACTTCAGGAGATACAGGCTCCCCTTTCATGGTCTCTGCTGGATTTGGCAAAGAGGCAGGTCGTTCTGGTGTAGGTATATTTAATTGCTCTTGATTCATACTTACTTTAATTATATCATTTTATGAACGTTTTGCGATATAGAAACACCCTAAAATCATAAACAATATAACAAGTAATGCTTCATACAAATCAACCTGTCCGACCGTTCCTAATCCGAGCAGTATAACTGGACCTAAAGCCAATACAGTTGAGTAATAATAAGATCTCTGCCAGCTAAGAGATTTTGGTGGCTTTTTTAGATAGAAGAACTTCGCAATATACTTTAAAATAAACTGGCTATAATAAAGAGCAAACGAAATAACACTCAAGAAAAGTATGTAAAGACACATAAATACCGCTAACACGCCAATAGGACCAGCTGTGGTTGGGGTTGTTTTTGTGAAAATAAAAACGAGCAAGACTAAACTTGCTCCAGACAATAACAATAAAACTTTTCCTACAATATTTTTAAACATAACTTTATGTCTATATTACCACCTACAATTTAGATTTTGGAGCCCGCTACGGATACAGATGTCAAAATAGTAAGCTACTTATAAATAACTTCACCGCCTTTTAAATAACTATTAGGGTGAGCGAGCTTACAATGAATCCTATCCATAGCAGACAGTCTGACCGCTCCAAGATAAACTTGAAGCTTACAAAGTTTTGGCTCTTCCGCGAACACACCTAGTATTATGCTAAAAATGATTTTCTAGGATTAACTAGGTGCGTCGGTACTAAGACCAACATGTCGGTACAAGGACCAACTTTTTGCGTCTACGCCTTTTGGCGGAGCATCGACTATATATAAATAGATAGCCGATCTTTCCGTCAAAATCTTGGCTGCAATTTGGATTATTTTGTTAAGTTTTTAATGTGCTGTTTTGGTATTTATTTTGAATACCAACTTTGTTTTTTGCTTTTTGTTTTTGTAAAAGCCTACTCGTAGATTAGCATAAGCGTCGTATAATGTCAATGGTTATATCATAATTTAATGTTGTATTTTTCACTTTTTCTATAACAAAGTACTGTCATCATCTCTGATAGATTACAGAAATAGTCTTGCATATAGTGATGTATTTTATACAATACCTGACGTTGAATTACTAACTATACGTCGTTGTAATAATTACTTTATATATACTATCCCCGTCGCTCTCTCGCTAATGTCGGTCTACTTCTTCATACTCGAACCTCATTCGAATACTACAAGCTATACCGACCCCCTGCCAACCAGATTTCAGTTAGTGTTATATTACAGACAACTATTTTTTAAGGCTAGCCAACAAACTCGATAGCCTAATCATTTTGCTACAATAAATAAAATTGCAATGGTGCGTTTTGTTTTAATACACTCAAGCGTATTTCTATTTTTCAATATATTTTATATAAAATAATTTTTTTATTAATTATTTATAGATTCTAATTGTTTCCTGAATGATGTAATTGTCATTAGCAAAAAGTTGAACTACTTCGCATCCCTATATCCACAACTAAGCCCACAACACTACTCATTAATTTAGTGAGACCTAAATCACACACTTAATGAAATAGCCTATGCTTACAAAAGTTATCCACACTTTTGCCTCACATGCGTGGTATTTTTTACCACTAAAATCTATTGAAATGTAGTTGACACAAGCACTTTAAATGGGTATCATAGGGGTAGTTCCTGAATAAAAAAAGTGTACAGGAGCCAAAAACAAAAAATAGCTAAAATAACTCCACTAAAACAACCGTTCCTCGCAGGCGGTTGTTTTGCTTTATCAAATAGTAAATAAAATAGCCCTTTGATAGAGCTATTCAAAAATCATCATGGTGGAGCTGCGGGGTATTGCACCCCGGTCCAAAAGGTAAACGATTATTCCTCTACAAGCTTAGTCAATTTAATCTTACATCTTTGGATTTTAAAATTAACAAAATACCCTCCGATGCTTCTCATAAAATTCATTTAACTGACCCCAGAAGACCAGATCAGGCTAAACTACATAGCAGTTGTATGACGCCACGCTCACTATGCTATCTCATGAGGCGTGACGGCTCTAAAATTAAACTAGAGCTGGCGCTAAAACAGGTGCGCTAAACAATGAAGCGAATCCAGCCTTAGCTTTTGCAATATAATTTGCAGATATTAAATACGTAACGTGTATATGCGACTTGCAAAATAACCTTTTAATGTCCTTCTGTCGAAGCTATTTCAGCCCCACGAATAACTATCATTATACTTTGTCTTGCATAAAAAGTCTATCTATGCTTAAATTAAGCTTAAGATGACTGCAAATATCCTGTCTGCGACCCCCATCGGCTACGACTGTCGGACTGTCTACGTTGAAGGTGATATAAAAAATAGCTTGCCTGGCATGCAGATTATAGGCATGGGAACCAGATCTATAGAAGAGGCTAAAGAGCGCGTCAAAAGCGCCCTAATCAACTCAGGGTTCACTGTGCCACCAAAGAAAATCATCATAAACCTCTCCCCTGCAGAGATACCAAAAGACGGCACCCAGCTTGATTTGGCGATCGCATTAAACGTTCTTGTGCTATCTGGTCAACTCTCCCCTGACGTCACAAAAGACAAGTTATTCTTAGGAGAACTAGGACTTGATGGAACCATAAAGCCTGTACGTAACATTCTAGGGCTATGTGAAGCGACAGACTTACCTGAGGTGACAGAAGTATTTATTGCCAAAGACAACCTCTCTCAGGCCTCACTACTAGAAGGTAAGCCGATTGTTGCCGTATCACACCTAAAAGAATTGATACTGCACCTACTAGATATTGCACCCGTCAGTAGTCATGGCGCCACGACAGCAGCCCCCGACAATATTACGTACCCTCGTCCAGCACTCGTGCTAGATAATATTATCGGTCAAGACTTTGCTAAGCGGGCTGCGGTTATTTCGGCAGCAGGTCATCATAATATTTTGCTATCTGGACCACCAGGTGTTGGAAAAACTTTGATCGCTAGAACTTTAGCCAATTTATTACCACCCCTTACGCCCCAGGAGGCCAGGACAACTTCAAGGATACACTCTATCACAAGTGACCGGCAAAGCCCCAACCCTTTCGAGCGCCCTTTTCGAGCACCTCATCATACCGCCAGCTATTCGGCTATTGTTGGCGGCGGTCATGGCCTAAGACCTGGAGAGATCAGCTTAGCTCATCATGGCGTACTGTTTTTAGACGAGATACCCGAATACCAACGCAATGTTATAGAGTCATTACGTCAACCACTGGAGAATCACGAGATCACACTAAATCGTGCCGGGGGCAGTACTACCTACCCCGCAAGTTTTATTTTGGTAGCCACCATGAATCCATGTCCCTGTGGTTATTATGGCGATGATACAAAAGACTGTACTTGCACACCAAGCCAAATTCAGCTCTATCAAAAGAAACTTTCCGGACCCCTGCTTGATCGGATTGATATTGCTATCAACCTATCAAGACCAAAGGATATCTATAGCTCAGTTACCAAATCGTTGTCATATTCTCAACATGACACATCTGGAGAGCAAATAATTTATGCACACAAGAAACAATACGAACGTTATAATCGTCGTGATATTTACAACGGAACTATGACCGAAGCCGACATAAAAAAGGTGCTCGTCATCACAGATTCGTCACTCAAGCTCGCCGCTACTGCCTGTAAAGGACTGAGCTTAAGCCCCCGTACCTACCAAAAAATATTGAAGCTCGCTCGAACTATCGCCGACCTAGATGGCTCCGAAAAAGTACACGAAAATCATATATCTGAAGCAATGCAGTTTAGTGGTCGTTTTTAATATAAAATTACCCTTGCCCTCTCTGGTAAAATCTGGTAAAATGGTAGCCGAGCAAAGCTAAATTAAAAGGAGAAAACAACAATCAGTAGACATATACGTATTAATCAGGAAATTCGATCGCCAAAGTTGCGTGTCGTAGGACCTGATGGTGAACAGCTTGGCATCGTAAGCCTTAACGAGGCTTTACAAATAGCCGAAGATGCTGGGGTTGATCTGATTGAGATTTCACCTAACGCCGATCCACCGGTTGCTAAAGTTCTTGACTGGGGTAAATACCAGTACCAAAAGACCAAAGAGCAACAGAGAAATAGACGTAAAGCCAAGGTCGTTGATTTAAAGCAAATCAGACTCGGCCTCAAAATAGGAGCTCATGACCTTGAGATAAAACTCAGAAAGGTCCGTGAGTTTTTACAAGAGGGACACAAAGTCAGAATCGCTGTTTTCTATCGTGGGCGTGAAAATGCCCATAAAGAAATGGGCTACGAAATGCTAGAACGCATCGTAGGATTGCTTGAAGAAGACGGTATCGTGGTGGAGCAGAAGCCTCAAATGGCCGGCAGAAATTTAAGTATAGTAATAAGGAGTAAGTAAATGCCAAAGATGAAAACACACAAAGGTACTGCAAAGCGCATCAAGATGACCAGTACCGGCAAACTGACCAGGCGACGTGCTTTTGGTAACCACATTTTAGCCAAAAAAAGTAAAGCGCGAAAGCGCCGAATCAACACTACGGCTGAAATCACTGGTGGTTCAGCAAAAAACATCAAAAAATCACTAGGAATATAATTAGTAAATTTAGGAGAATTAGTCATGAGAGTTAAACGAGGTGTGACCGCACGAGCGAAGCACAAAAAAATACTTAAACAAACAAAAGGCATGCAACACGCACAACGCCGAAGCTATCGCTTGGCGAAGCAAACGGTGCTACGCGCTTTACAGTATCAATATCGCGACCGACGCAACCTAAAACGCGATCTACGAGCGCTATGGATTACTCGTATCAATGCGAGCGCAAGAGAAAACGGTACAACTTATGGTCAATTAATCAATGCATTGAAAAAATCAAATATTGAGTTAGATCGAAAAGTCTTGGCCGATATTGCAGTGCGTGAGCCAAAAGCCTTTACAGAAATTGTAAAAACCGCTACAAAATAGCTTTTAGATCAAATAAAATACCCCACCGATATATATAAATGGGGTATTTTAGGCTGGCAGCCTACCTATAAGCCGGGTTCTGTCTAGGATAATCATCTATCTAGTTGTGCAATTACTCACACACTCAAGCGGATAACGACCTACTAAGACGAGTAGCCTTAATTAGCAAGTCTCCTTGCAACTGACAGGGTTTACCTCTACCATATGTCACCATATGACACTGTGGGCTCTTACCCCACTCATTTCACCCTTACTATCACTAAAAAGCTCTAGCGGTATTGTTTCTGTGGCACTTTCCCTAGAGTCACCTCTGGTCGCCGTTAGCGACTGTCATACTCTATGTTGCCCGGACTTTCCTCTACGACTTTTAAATCATAGCGATTATCCAGCAGACTGCCTAATTACAATTATATCACAGAGTATTGCTACTGATTACAGTTGTGCTTCGTCTACTGCAGCCTTGTCATATCTTTTGATGCTCTCGTCCAAAATACGATTAACTACCCCATCAGCCAAAGTATTAAGCTCACGCGGGATATAACGTAGTGTAGCCTTTTCAAATTGCTTCATCAGCTCAAGACAGGTTTTATTGATATCAATTAGCTCTTGATTTTTGATAGAGTACAGTCCGTTGATTTGGTTAACTACCAACATACTATCCATTTTAATGTCTATTGTTTTAATCTTCTCACGCAAGGCGTACTCTAGCGCCTGTTTTAGAGCCTGATATTCAGCGTAGTTATTATTGGCAGTACCAATAAAACTTCCACCCTCATGCAAAATCCGTTTGGTCTGATCCATGACTACATAACCAGCTGCTGAAGGACCTGGATTGCCGCGCGAGCCGCCGTCTGCAAAAATCATTACTTCAGATGACTGCCCAGATGGTACTCGTGCATTATCATCTTCACCACTACCACCAAAAGATTTATCTTGACCCTGCAAAATTGACACCAGTAGATCTGCACTATAGCGAAGATCTATTGTACGATTAGAATTGCTCAGTTGCAGCCAATGATAGCGGTTATATTTATGATTTAATTTTATTCTACCAGGCAACGTCCTGTGATCAAACAAATAGACTATCAGTACATACTGCGAGTTATCTCCTTCGTCAAAATTGACATAAGAGATTACGTCAAATAATTGCAGTCCGCCAACAGGTTCGAGCTCTGTCGCTAGGCGTAAGTGTCGCTTGATTGCATCTTCTGGCTGTTCACCATAATCAACTTCACCACCGGGTATTTCGTATTTACCTTCTAAAAAAGGCGCACCTTGCGCTCGCCTTAAGACTAACAACTTACTTCCTTTTTGTACTAACCCCTGAACTACCACCCTTTGACGCATTATTATCCTTTAATTTCAGTTCAATCCAAGGCCCGAGATACTTGGCATCAGATATTCCCCGCTATATGCAAGGTGGGTCTTCTCAACCTACTTCCACGGAAGTAGACAATTTGAAGTCCCTATCTATATGATGTTAGGAAAATCATATTTGCCGTTCTTTCGGGCTAATTATAGTATACCATTTTTTATGTCAAACTTGAAATATGATACTAAAAATAGTTAAAAAGAAATTAATTATCGCTAGTAGAATCTGACTCAGCACACTACCACCAATCAGCACCAACCCAAAGACTACGAATAAACCATATTTTTCTATCTGTTGCATGCCTTTTTGTATAAACTCTGGAGCAAGTGCGTATAAAACACGAGATCCATCTAGGGGTGGAATTGGTAAAATATTAAAAGCAAAAAATCCGAGATTTACCATCACCATCACAGAGAAAAAGTCTGTTGCTAGCCCCGATCCCGACAGAAATCTTAAAACACCGAAACTGACAAAAGCGATAAAAAGGTTCATTAACGGGCCACTTATTGCCACTAGCGCCACTCCCATGTCCCCCCACTTGACGTTATTAGGATTAAAAGGTACCGGTTTTGCGCCGCCAAATATTGGACCACCACTAATCATCATTAGTACTGGCAAAATAATAGTTAAAAACGGATCAATATGTTTTAGCGGGTTTAGTGTCAGCCTACCTTGTAATCGTGCAGTATCATCCCCAAGCAAAAAACTCATATATCCATGCATTGCTTCGTGCAGGGTCATAGAGAATAAAATTGCCACTAGCACTAAAATTATCTGTTGTATATCAGCTACACCCATCAGCGACCACCTCCACCACCGCCACCGCCACCACCGCCAGCGGAGCCTCCAGAGATACCGCTACCTGAGCTTGAAGATGGCGCGCTAAAACTACTCCGTGAAGTGGAATTTAATCCAGAAACAAACCCTCCGAGCATCAATCCCTGCCCCACACTGGATCCGCTATACCATGTTGGTGTAGTGCTTTGATCTTGATATTTAACTTCTAGCACTTTGACCCACTCCTTTTCAAGCCCAAAAAACACTGCATACGGCAACAGTCGCTCATAAAGCCTAATCACACTCCCCTGATCATCTGTATTGACAACATCTCTTTTAGCCCCCTGAGGACTTTGAAGGTACTTAAGCCGATCAGCCTCAGCTAGCTTAATATACATCTTTAGTCCTTTAATGTAGTGCTCGGCCTGTCTCCCTTTTTCTGTATAGAGATTACTTCCAGATGCCACAAGCAAAATCACAAATGAGATCAAAGAGCTGGCAAAAAAGAACATCCTACTTGCAGTTGATGGTCCGGGCATAGATTGTGTTGACATAACCACAACTCCTAACGACACAACAACAACTAGAGTCAGCCAGAGTAATCCAGTTTTAAATGATGCGCGATCTTTAAGATATCCTTTTTCCACCAAAAGCGTACTTTGTGAACCTCTAACGACAGAACGTAATATTTTTCCAATTTTATAATCATCGCTTTTAATTGTATACCTAGCTCCAACTCGCAGAGGACTGACAAATGCTTGCAAGAATCCCTGTTCATCTGACTGCAACCCATTTAGACTCAGTATTTCTATGGTGTAACGTTTTTTCGTACCGAAAAGTTGTTTGTCTTCTGATTCAATAATTTTTATGTTGTGACGAACTGCGAGATCAATGAGTTCAGCTGAAATAACCGTGTCTCTGATTGGATTGACAATCCCACCAACTTCCATTATTGACAATCCGTCAGGTGGTAGATATTCCGGTATCAATGCCTTTTTGCTTTTTGGTGCCCGTATCTTATTTAATCTATATAAAGCCACAATAGACGCAGCCAAAGATGCCACCCCAAAGACTATTAATATGTAGTGCTTTATTATATTTTGCCAAAATGAAAGTTGGTATTGCTTAAACGTACCTTGATTAAACTGTAAAGCGACCGTCAGACTAGACTGGGCGGGTAGCGGCTCCGTTAGTTGGGCGGTAATTGTAGCAGATGACTTGTCATAGTCCATCTTGCACCCAACCTGGGTATACAAATTACCGGCGTAACACTTAAACTCTCCTGTAAAATTTGCCTCAACCGCTGGAGATAAAACTACTTCAGTCTTTGCCTGCAGGAACGGTTGACTAAATTGGTCTCCAATAATATTCCAATAGAATTCCTGGTAATCGCCCTCAGACTGAGTAACATTCGTCAATTGATATTTGAACTCATACTCTTGGGCGCCTAAAAGATATTCGTCGGTTCCCGTCTCAACCACCTGATTATGATTTTCTGTATATTTTGCATAAATCGGCTCTACTTGTCCATTACGCTTAACTGAAATTAAATCAAATTGCACTGGATGATCTTGATAAACAATCGGTACTGCTCGAACCATACCCTTGTTTTGTTGATAATTAGGAAACTCTGCGACAAAAGTTTCAGTAACAGTCACTTGCGACTGCCCTTCCTCTGTTTTAGCTAGTAGATATTTAGCAGTAAAACTACTGAATTGGAAATCATTGACGTCAGCACTGACGTGAGTGATCGGTAACAACAGCATAGTCATAACCAAAATGAACGCAAAAATAAAACTACCCCTCTTCATCCTCATATCTTTATCATAACAGAAAACGACCCTTTCTCGCTATACCTTGACTTATAAGCGATTTTTGACTATAATTGGATAGATTATTTAATAAAAGAGAGTAATACTATGGCATCAAGATGCGAACTTACAGGAAAAGGCAAGCAATTTGGCAACAATGTCAGCTTTTCTTTGCGTCGGACAAAGCGAGTATTTAAACCAAATCTACAAAAAAAGACTTTCATGATCGATGGTCAAAAAGTAACTATGGTCTTAAGCACACAAGCTATCCGCACGCTCAAGAAAAAAGGCATCATTGCTTAGGCGCAAACACCCTTAACCAAAAAACACCCTTCGTCTCAGAGGGGTGTTTTTCATAATAATAGAGACCTAGCTTCGTTCAATCTTTACTATAGTCATAACTTCTGGCAGCGCAGACGCAGATTTAACCTTGTACTTTGTCACAGTTTCAATATTTTGCACACCTAGTTCCTTTGTAAATAGGTCAGAATCGTCTTGTGGCACCTCATAAATCACGCCTTTATCAGCATAACTAACAGGAATTACCACCTTTGGTTCTATGTTTTTTACGATCTCTACGGCCTCTTTTGCATCTAGCGTGTAGCCATTTCCGCCCACAGGTAGGACTAGTATATCAACGACCCCTATTCTCTCGTATTGTTCGTCACTTAGCTTGCCAGTAATATTGCCGATTATGCCAATGCGCGCTTCACTACCTATTTCAATCCTGTAGATAGTTGATAATAGCTCATCTCCTTCGCCGTCTATATGGCGCAAAGCACTAAAACCTGTTATGTCAAAATCAGCCACACCATACTCGCCGGGTCCATTAATTACCACTAACGCCTCTGGGTCATTTAATGCGAACCTCTCTTCTGTAGATAGCTCAATATTACCAGCGGTCTTTTGGTCTTTTAGCTTAACGAGACTTAGTTTTGGGTCAATAACCATTTTGCTTTGGTTTGACTTGATCGTTATTCCATTTGCACCTTTGTATTCTATTTCTATCATTTTTTACCTCCAGAAATTATTCCGCCCACGTCATTAATTATTTTATGCTTGGTATCTAAAACGTCACTTATAAATCTGTCTCTCACGCTCACGCGGTAGCTATATTCCTCTGGTGTCAATACGGTATAGTTCATCTCGGCTTCTTCTTTTCTTTCAATTGATTTGATGATGGATTTGAGTTTAGTGTCGGATACTTTTCCAATTATCAAAATGTCAATTTGACTAATAGAGCCGCGCACCAATTTTCCTGCTAATATAACCGCATGTGCGCCAGTAAGATCTTCGAAGGTTTTGCTATAATATTGCATGGTTGGGTCTACCTTTGGTGGCAAACCTATAATTGGAGTCTCTTTTTGAGGCGTTCGCTCTTCCATTTCAATCTTCTCGTCAGAAAACAACGCTCTAAGCGGTATAAAATATTGGCTATTTTTGTCCACCTGGTAATAGAGCTTGTTATCGGTTGTTTCGCTAGTTATGATTCCAACTTTTAACATATTTGATAGCTCACGCCGGACTGAATTTATTTGTTCGTCGATTATACGTGTGATTTCACGAACAAAATATGAATTATCCGGATTATTCATGAATAATTTTAATAATTTTACCCGAGTTTTTGAACCAAATAATGAGTCAATCATATACTATATATTATCACATATCGAGTACATTAGCGATTTGTTGTGGGGCGTCTTTACGCGTCATCCATATTATGTGCTCGTTACGCCTGAACCAAGTTAGTTGTTTTTTAACTAATTTTTTGTCCAACCTTATCATTTCTTGCTGCTGGAGTTGTCTGCTTTTGGGGTGTCTTTTTATTGCAATATAGGCATTTGACTTCAAGGCTTCACTATCTATGTGATATAATTTTGATATTTTTTTGTACTCATCAGCTACCCCCTGCTTAAGCATATTCAAAATTCGTTGAACAATATTATTATCTAACAGTTCCTTTTCCGTTGTAAGTCCAACTACAATATATCTATCATTCAACTCCTTATTTGGTGTTTCCACTGATACGCCTGACTTGTGTTTTTCTATAACACGCACTAGATAACGTTTGTTGTTAAAATTACTAGGTTGCTTTATGTTGTTTTTTATACAATATTCTTGTAACTCTGCGACGGTCTTTTCGTTAAGTTGACGTCTTTTTTCTTGATCGACTACATCTTTGCTGCCGTCCTGGGACGCACCATCAAACTGATAATCATAAATCAAAGCATCTATATAAAGCCCCGACCCTCCAACCACAATCGGTAATTTTCCTCTGCTCAAAATATCTTCTATTTTCTGCTCAGCGTAATTCTTAAAATCAACCACAGTAAAGGGAGCCCCAAAATCATCTACCTCTTTTAAGTCTTCTGGGCCCACCAAGTCTATCCCCCAATGCATAACTCCCTCCCGCTCTTTGAAACTGGGTTTTGCTGAGGCGATATCGATATATTTGTATATCGCTCTAGAGTCAGCACTAATAATCTCGCCATTATATTTTTTGGCGATTTCAATAGCAAGACTGCTTTTTCCACTTGCCGTCGGTCCGACAATCACCAAAACGGATGGCAGTCCACCCCCTCGTTTTGCCCGTGTCGACATATGCCTATATACTCTTTAGATATTCACTTAACTTTGCGAGCAACACTTTTTCTTCTTTGCCGTCTTTAGTGCGTACACTAACTAGTCGATCGTCTTGATCCTTCGGACCAACTATCAACTGCACCGGCACTTTCATCTGGTTGGCTTCGCGAATTTTTTTACCTAAACTTTCATTTCGTGAATCCACCGTAAAGCGCAATTCATTGTGTTTTACCGGCTCATTCAAGACAGTTTCACTCAGCACACCTGCGACCTCATTAACATAATTTTCAACTTTGTCGTTTATTGTCAAAACACGAACCTGCTCTGGCGCCAACCAAAATGGAAACCATCCCGCGGTATGCTCAATCAGTACACTCATAAAACGTTCTACCGACCCCAACAGTGCGCAGTGGATCATCACAGGCTGAGATTTGGCGCCATCACTTTCTGTATATTCAAGTTCAAACCTTTCAGGCTGTACAAAATCTAACTGTATAGTTGCAACCTGATGTTCCCGATCCAAGGCATCTGTCGCCATAAAATCAATTTTTGGCCCATAAAAAGCGGCCTCGCCTTTTTCTTCATAATATTCTAGACCATTTTCCTCTACGGCAGATTTTAATTGAGCTTCCGCTGACGCCCATAGCTCAGGATCACCCAGATACGAATCACTGTCATCCCTATAACTGAGGCGCACTTTTAATTTCATGCCCAATTCTTCATATAATTGACGTGATGCATCTAAAAGTTTAGCGATCTCTGTCCGTATCTGATCGGGGCGAGCAAAAACGTGGCTATCATCTTGTGTCAATGAACGAACCCGACTAAGTCCACCGAGCTCACCAGTTTTTTCATCACGATAATCAGTAGTAGTCTCCAGATAACGAATCGGTAAGTCACGATAACTTCTTTGTTGGGATGCATAAATCTGAGTGTGATGCGGGCAATTCATTGGCTTTAGGGCCATTTGATCGCTCGTCTCCTGGCTAGTAACCAAAAATAACTCATCACCAAACTTTGCCCAGTGGCCACTTCTTTCATAAAGATCCTTTTTTGTAATGTGTGGTGTCCAGACCTTCATAAAGCCATAATTTTGTCGTAATTGATTGGAATAATTTGCCAATAATTCACGCAAAATAGTACCTCTCGGAGTGAATAAAGGTAGGCCGACCCCAACTAGTGGCGATGTCGTATATAGATCTAGTTCTTTTCCTAATAGACGGTGGTCGCGTTCTTTTGCCTGTTTAACCATTTCTAAATAATGATCAAGTTCATCTTGCGTCTCAAATGCCACACCATAAAGTCGCTGCATTTGTGGACGTTTTTCGTCGCCCCGCCAATAAGCACCTGCCACTTTTTCTATTTTAAATACCCCAACCTGACCCGTGTCATCTACATGTGGGCCTCTACACAAGTCCACAAAATTTCCATTGGTATAAAAAGTTACATTCTCCACCGAAGAAGCATCGTCACTAACCTCCACTCCTAGTTGAGCCGAGTCAATTTCACTAGCTCTCGTCGTACCCTCTCTTTTTAGGTCATTTAACAATTCTTCTTTATAAGGCTGTTTTGTCTTTTTTGCCCAATCAATTGCCTCATTAATCGGCAGAACGCTTTTTTCAAAAGTTTGTTTTTGATTAATAATCCGACGCATTTCTTTTTCTATACGTTTAAAATCACTTTCTGAGATTTTGTCATCGCCTAGATCTATATCATAATAAAATCCATTTTTTATGTATGGTCCGACGCCAAATTTTGCATGTGGCCAAATCTGCTGTACAGCCGTCGCCATAATATGGGCTAAGCTATGACGCATTGTATTAAGTTTTTCGTTGTTCATACCTGTAATTATACCACGCAAGCAAGTTGTAATCAGCTTTTCGGCTAGGATTAAAACTAAAATCGTTATATAATAAAACCAGTTCCCAAGTTTTATCAAAATTTGGGCGCGTAGCTCAGCTGGCTAGAGCGCCTCATTGACGTTGAGGAGGTCGGGGGTTCAACTCCCTCCGCGCCCACCATTTAGAATCTCGTTTTTATAGACGAGGTTTTTTGTTTCTCCACAAACCAAAGAAGTTATCCACGTCTATAAATTATGTTTTTCTCGTGAAATATAGCGTAAGTGGTATCTGTTGAGCGTAGGTGTTCCATTGACAATAATGCTTATGTGTGCTACAATTAAAGTATGGATAAAAAGAATAATATCCCCAGTGACAAACGACTTAGTAGTTTAGAGCGAATAAACCTCGCTTATGAGTACGATAAGACTTATCGTGACATCGTAAAGCAGAACAAATCTCGCGTTAAATAGAATTTAGCCTAAATAGATTTTTAACTTAAACAAAATAACGCCATCTTTGTAGACGAACACCCTTTAGATCTACAAAGATAGCGTTATTTTGTTTAATCATCAACTCTTACCTAGCTACACGGCTGGCTTTATTTTCAAATCACCTCCTCATAGACCTAAAGGGAGCCCGTCTAGGAGGAGGTGATTTGAAATTAAAGTCCGGGGTTGCAAACTGAGAGTTGTTGCTTACCTATAGAAAGTAGCGTTTATTTCTTATTTTTAGACTTCTTTTGTGCTTTTGTCCGATCAACATCACCTATGGTCGCTTTTTCGGTAACGTCAAACTTATCTAGATACCTGCCAAAAAGTAACCTTCCCTGAGAATAAAGCGCTGACGACGCACTATAGGCTATCGCTGTTATTGGCATCAAAAACCATTGAATCAACATACCAAATGTCCGTGATTTTTTATAGCGCTCTGGGCGAGGAGGCAGAATCTTAAACGATATAAAAATTGTGATAAATAAACCAATCATCGCAATTTGTTGAATCAAGCTGACAGTATTTGGCAACTGATGCGCAGCGACACTACGTGCTGCTTCTGGGTTTAATAACAAAGGTATCCAGCCACCAACTGCCACTAAAATTGCAGTAGTCGCTAAAGTTACATTACCGTCTATCAAGCGAATAAGATGTCCCAACCCACTGCCTAGAGGTACCTCCCTGTCTTTAGATAACACTCTTGTAGCTACATACGGCACGTCTGAAGCGCCGTACGCCCACCGCCTAGTTTGAATGAACTGCGCTTTTAGGGTCTTACCAAAAGTTTCCGATAAAACCGCATCTTGATATATCGGCAAATGAATCGGCAAAACGGAATAATTTCCTTTAAACTTAAAGTAGCTACGCCAATATTGATGCCCGTCCTCTACGATAGTTCTCGTACTCCAAAAATCTGTCTCTATAAGTGCATCCATCGGTTGAGAGTGTGATGCAAAGTTACGAATTGAATGAGGACGCATCGAGCTAATGATATTCCAAAATGAATTACCTGTTGCAACTACTCGCATCGGCGCTGGTACGTCCCAAATATTATTAGTAAACAAAGCAATCGGCTGGTAAGACATGTATTTTCGATTATCATGAACGATAAATTGATAGGTTAAACAGTCAAAATAGGACACATATGGGCGGTTATCACTGTCTAACGTCGTCACGATGACATCTTCAGGCTGTATTTTACGACCTTCTAGCCAGCCCTTTAGGTATTTTCCAGCAAACGTGATGTTTCCGCCCTTGCCAACGACCTCACCTGGAATATCTTTGGGGTGCTTTACAATCTCAAAAGCAAAAAACTTATCACTATATTCCTTTTGCAGACGTTTGACCGTCTTTTCAATATCAGCGCCACCTCTTTCTTCGTAAGCGATAATCAAAATTATCTGCGAATTGTCGTAAGTCGTGTCATAAACCGCTTGAATCGTCGGCTGTAATATATCATAAGACTCATTATAGGTAGCGACAATAATTGCATTATAGACTTGACTTGGTTTTGGGAAGTTCTGTGGACTCCCTACAATTGTTTTAACATCCTCAACGTACTGCTTCCACTGGAACTGCTCATTTTTGATACTCTTTATCTCTTGATATGTTTTTTGAGGGTTCTCTAAACTATTTAGCCGAGCATGCCAATCTACCTGTTGAGACTGATTCATCAGCGAACTTCCTTGCACGGTTCTGATTGCGATACCAACCGCTTTTAACAGCAAACTAATAATAATCAAAAATAAATATAGTGTCGCAAGCATCGGCGAAACCAGGGACAAGAATATCATTAAAAATAAGGCGCCGTAACTTAACATTGCAGGCAACATTTCAAAGAAGCGGTATGAGAACGTTCTTTTGCCTAGCGGAATCTCTATATCATGTTCGGATAATGACATTTTATTGTACCGGTGACCAGATATTGATAATAGAGGCGGCCGTAAACCAAGCGATAATGGCGACAACTATACCGATGACAACGCAAAATAACGCAGCCGGCTTGCTATGGGTGGAATAAAGCTTGATTGCCATTGCGACTGAAAATATAGCATTGATAAGCACAAAGCCTATAAAAACTAGTAGATAGTACCAGTGGTTTCTGTACAAATGAACCTCGCCATAGGCAGAATAACGATTAACCAGCTGTAACTCGCTCGGTCGTAAAGTAAAAGCAATATAGATAAGCTCAGCTACAGAGATGAGTACTAGAAAAATAACTGCCGTCATCAGTCTTCTGTCTCCCAGAATATATTTAAAGCTGGTTACTAATTTATCTTTCATATTTTCTTGTTTGATTATCTTGGAGCCGCCATCCGGATTTGAACCGGAGACCTACGCTTTACGAAAGCGCCGCTCTACCAACTGAGCTATAGCGGCATACATCTCGTATGTTGCTAGCTATGATTATAGCATAATTGAGAGCATTTTATCTACCACCGACATTTTTGCTATTGTCAACATAATGAAAAACTGCTATTATTATATAAGTTCTTTTTATGGGCTCGTAGTGAAGGGGTCATCACGCCTCCCTGTCACGGAGGAGATCGCCGGTTCAAATCCGGTCGAGCCCGCCAGAAAAGATTATTAATATCACCGGTTAATCGGTGATATTTTTTAGTTCGTCTTTAGTGGATAGCTATGATTGCTTTTTCCAAACCGATCCTGCACCGCTTTCCAGTCTACTATTTGCCACCAATTATTGATATAATCGCCACGTTTGTTTTGATAATCTAGATAATATGCATG
>CAZUSB010000005.1:0-16842 GCA_964622895.1 uncultured Candidatus Saccharibacteria bacterium
CCAGCCATTTCGTGAATATGTTTCTGGAGGCCAGGTCTTGCCCTTGCCGTCTTTGTATCCCCAAAATATAAATGAACGTCTACTCCCATTAGTGTCATTTACGTTATACCAAGAGCTGTTGACGCTATTTAAGTAAACGATGGTATCGCCCTTTTTTAATGGCTGAGCTAAAGTTGTCGTAGTATTTGGACGATACATATAGTTCGTCGGACCGATCAACAAATTATCAGCATCATACGGACATAGACCCAAATAAGTATTCGCGGTTGTGACAGCTGGTACTGTTTGTCTAGCCCAAATAGATATCTTATAATTCTTATCATGGCTAATCGGCACCTTTTGTTCGCTACAATAAAAGGTGTAATTCCCAGTTCGCGAGACAAACGACCCGTCAGACCCTGGAGGCGCGTCGTTGGAATTAAAATCAAAATTACTAAAACCGCTATTGTTTTTAACTCTCCCATCTCCATTGGTGATAAAGTTGCCTGATATTCGGTGTCCAGAGCAACCACCCTCGACTATATCAGAGCCATCTTTATAATACGAAACGGGGCTAATACTGCCTGTAGCGACAGTTAGACAGTAGTCATTTTGTCCCCATGCGTCGTAAGATACTTTAAGGTCACGATCGATTTTGACACCATCAGGCGTATTTAAGATATTAGAAAGATCATTTGGATAAGATTCATTAACCAAATACTCACTCGCCAAGGCATTGCTAATATCTTTTATCGCAGCCAACACCTGAGTTTTATTAGATTTTTGTTGAATATTGTTATAGGTCACAATAGAAATCGCCGTTAGGATGCCAATTATAACTACTACAATTATCAACTCTATGATGGTAAAGCCATAAGCTCTTTTCATAGCTTAATTATAAGGCTAAAGCTCAGAGATAGCAACACGCTTTTGCTCGGTAGTGTCGCGACTACGAACTGTTACCGTATCATTTTCTAGCGTCTCAAAATCAATCACGACAGTCTCTGGTGTGCCTATCTCATCTTGACGACGATAGCGCTTGCCAATATTACCGTTGTCGTCCCACGACACATTTCCATATTGATGTTTGAGTTTTTGATAAACCTGGCGAGCTTTTTCTACCAACTCAGGTTTGTTTTTTAACAATGGCGAAACTGCAAATCTAATTGGTGCCAAATCATACGGAAAGGCCAGATAAACTCTTTTTTGGCCATTAATCTCGTCTTCACGATAAGCCGACGTCAAAACCGCGAATAGTAATCGCTCAACGCCAAAACTTGGCTCAATAACATGAGGTATGTATCGCTCTTTTGTCTGCTTGTCTATGTACTCAATATTTTTGCCGCTGACTCGTTGAATATTTGCCAAATCAAAATCAGTCCGATAAGCGATTCCCATAAGCTCTTCTTTACCAATCGGATATTCGTACTCGATATCTATTGTTTTCTCACTATAATGTGCCCTATCTGTTTCTGGAACATCTAGCTCATGAATTTTGTCTTTTGGTAGTCCTAATTTATCAAAAAACTGATGCACATCAGCCAATAGCTCATCAAAAATCCTCTGCCAATCATCAGGATGAACAAAATATTCTATCTCCATTTGTTCAAATTCACGACTGCGAAACACGAAATCTCTTGGACTAATCTCATTTCTAAAAGCCTTTCCCATTTGTGCTA
Source organism: uncultured Candidatus Saccharibacteria bacterium (assembly GCA_964622895.1). Lineage (GTDB taxonomy): Bacteria > Patescibacteriota > Saccharimonadia > Saccharimonadales > Saccharimonadaceae > JAGOZV01. Next base: position 1,659 of record CAZUSB010000005.1, read on the forward strand.
TTCCAAACGGCATGTCAGGATAAAAACTATCAACTACATTATTAAAATTAGTAAAAATCCCTTGCGCTGTTTCGGGGCGCAGATAACTAACACTCGCTTCTCCGTCTGTTGCACCAACATGAGTTTTGAACATCATATTAAAAGTTCTAGATGAAGATAACGGATTGCCATCGGGACTTTTTATATTATTTTCACTAATCGCTTGATCCATTTGTGAAATCGTCATATTCTCTGGATCCACTCCAGCGTCCTTTAGTAGGTGATCGGTTCGATAGCGTTTTTTGTTAATCGTATCTTCACATAGCGGATCTACAAATGTATCTACATGCCCACTTGCCTGCCAGACTTTTTGGTTCATTAAAATCGCCGAATCAATTCCATATATATCATCACGACCATCCACAAAAAAATGCCACCACATATTCATAATCTTACGCTTTAACGCTACACCAAGTGGACCATAATCCCATGTGCCACTTAAGCCACCATAAATATCACTGCCAGGATAAATAAAACCTCGCCTTTTTGCTAGACTAATGATATTTTCCATTTCTTGATTTTTGATAATTTTTCCCATAACTTTATCTAGTATAGCAGATTAGACTGCAGCGTGTGCACGAACAGTTAGTAGACACTCAGACAGTAATTGCTCCACACCCGATAGCGTTGCAACTTTTTTTATAGGATAATTGGCTAGTAGTCGCATTAATTTTATGTGATTTGCAGTTAATGCACCACCCGTACTAACAGTTAGAGATTTCTCTACAGAATCATAAATATATGTTTTATCCTGTGCAAGCTTTTCGCCATTACCATCGTAATACAAGCTCATCTCATAGCCGAGCAACTCACTGAATCGAATATAATACCATATTTCAGTTAAAATCGGCGACATAGTAACGTCATTGAGTGCAGTTAACGATTCTTTTAGTATCTCGTACCATTGCTCGCTTTCGGCCGTTGAACTATTGCGATAAGTCAACTCTATTAGCCTATAAGCAAGTTGCATCCGTTCATAGTCTTTAAGAATATTTTCAAAAAATTCGTTAATTCTAGAAGAGGTCAATGTTAACATCTCCCCTCTCCCGCTCATCAGCGTCATGTCGTTGACTGCAAAAAGCTGAGAACCACCTGCTAGCTTGCTTCGTTGCCTACGCACACCTTTGGCGATAGCACTCAGCCTACCATCAGGCGTAATAAGCTGCAAAATCCGATCAGCCTCACCGTAGTTTTGCCTATTTAAAATTATGGCTTTGGTAACAAGTAGTTTATTTTTTGTCATGGCGACAGACAACCATTAATTGCATCTCTTAGGTCTCCTGGACGCATAGTGGCTTTCTCAAGAACCGTCTGCACTCCGTAAGGTGTTAACTGGCTGATATCTAGCTGCCCACCCAAATTACTGCAAATTATTATTGGTATCTTTGAAAGATCACTATGAGATTGTAATTCATTAAATAAATTGAAAGCTGTGCTACCTACTAATAAAATGTCGCTTATGATTACGTCTGGAAGAAAGTCATCTATGTCACTCATGGCGTCTATAACATGAGCAGACCATTTAGTTTCAAAGCCACCTTCAGCCAACGTTGTTGATAATATATCAGCAAACCATTGATCATCATCTATAATTAAAATTTTTTTTCTCATTTTACTTTGTCAAAAAGATTAAGTTGAGCAGATATTGGCACATCGACAAAAAATGTCACACCATTACGATGCCGAATCACTCCGACTTCGCTATATATCATCTCCGCAAAACGGGATGAGATATACAAACCAAGCCCACTACTATCTGGCCTTGCTAGTATCGCTTCGTTTTGTATTGTTAAACCCTGAGATAAGCTAGTAATCACATTTTTACTGACTGCTGGACCGAAATCCCGCACCCCTAACCGAATTTTTTTAGTTTTATTCATGTGCTGTATACTTAACTGAATTTTCTCATTATCAAAAGTGTAATTTAGTGCATTATCTATAAAATTCGTTAAAATACGCCCAAGCAAAATTGGATGCGAAACTACTAGTGATACCTTTTTTGGCGACCTAAACTGGACTTCACGCTTTTTACTCTCGGCATATGGCTGTAAATCACTAACAACCTGCCGACATAATTGCTGTAAGTTGATTGGCTCTAGCTCAAACAATGTATTGTCGTTCAAGCTGTACGCCCTAGTTAGATCAGCCGTTAATCTCAATGCCCTCTCTGAAGTCTGATGGATTCTTTCTATGGTTTGTTTTTGTATCTCAGGTGAAATAGTATCATCTTCTAGCAGTAGGCTCATTTGACGAATCAAACTAAGGGGCGACTTTAATTCATGCGCAGCCACGACAAACGGTGGAATATCTGTTTTCCCCTCACTTCCCATAACCCAATTATACCATTGTATAGTTACCTATAAAATCATAGGCTCTTTTTTAGTGCTAATTTTAAGTTCTATTCTGTAACCTGAATAGTTTGAACAAGTTTATCAAAGTCTGCCATAAAGGCATTTGAATCTGTGCGGAGTGTTAAGGTCTTGTCTCTGACTTTAAACATAACTGCAGAACCTCTGATGTCTTTAGTGAACATACCGTTTAGCCGCGTACCGTTTAATAAGCCCACCTGAACTGGCTCGCTAGATAGATCACCCTTCTTAATTAGGTTTTGATAGCGATTGACGGCTTTATCATAATCCATGTCTTCTATAGTCATACGTAGTGCAAACTGTTGAGTCTCAGAAACGGGGGGCACAACATCTGGGTAAAAGAATGCTTTAAATGGATTGTTAGTTCCACTTGACACCTCGCTTGAAACAAATACGCTCCAAGTTTTTGGGTATTCAAACGAAACACGACCATAATCATCTGGACCGACAAAAAGAGCGTACGGTGATTTTGCCTCTTCGGCAAACTTTTTTTGCATCTCGGTACTTACTCTTTTTTGCTCATCAGCGACTGCTTGTGAAATTTTATAATTAGTATTGTCGCGATAGTCTAAATACTGCATAAATGCCCAGCCAAAAGCACCTCCCAAGATAAGAGATAAAATAATAAATATAATTGCAATTACCATCCACGGACCACGAGGCTTAATGGGTTTGGTAGGATTGTTATTATTTTTCTCAGGTTGATTGCTTTCGATAGGTTGTGGAGTGGGTTGATTGGGCGAAATAGGCTGATTAGGTTGTAACGGTACCTGGTTTGGATACTGAGTTGGTTGATTCTGCTGCGAGAATTGACCTGGCTGCTGTGGTTGCATGAACGGTTGTGGCTGTTGAGCCATAGGAGTTTGCTGTGGCTGAACACCCGGTTGGCTGTCTAGCGGTTGATAGTCTGGGAAATCTTCCATATGATTTGATTATACTAATGCTTAGTCGCTATGTAAAGTGGTTATGACTTCTATTTTATTTTTCATAGTTGTTAGAGTTTGCTTTAAGTCTTCTACTTGCTTTGCTACCACTTCATAGTGTGCAAATGCTTCATCTAAATTAAACTCGTCGCCATCAAACCAAGCTAATGATTTATTTATGGCTTCCATCTGCTCTTTTACGCTAAGTTCTTTTTTCTTTGACATATTTTACCTCCGCTTCAATTGCTTTATTAAAAGTTTCTATCTGAATCATCGCTCCAATCTTGGGCTCACCTCTAATAACTGCGTAGCCCCTCTCCAATACTTTGGTTGGGTTCAAGCTATTGACCCTGGCTTCTTGTGCATCTAATTGCCACCACAATTTAGTGTGTGCTGATTTCAGCTGCTCGATAGCCTGCTTGAGTCGCTCCCTAGTCCAGCCCTCAGTCGCATTAATATTATTTTCAATCGTCCGAGCAGCGCTATGCAGATCACTTTGTAAATGAGATATAATATATTTTTTATCCGGTACGATTAATTGCGCGGCGTTGGTCGGCGTGGATGCCCGGACATCTGCAGCCAAATCCGCAAGACTCTCATCAACCTCATGCCCGATCCCAGTAATGACTGGTATACGACTACTAGCGATTGCCCTAACAAGTCTTTCATCATTAAAAATCGCCAAATCATCGGCGCTGCCACCACCTCGTACAATCACCAACACTTCTGGTAGAATATCTTTTTGATTAAAACTTTCAATCGCAGAAATAATCTGATCAGCTGCACCTTCGCCTTGTACTTGAGTATGTGCAACCTGAACGCTCACCCCACCCCACCTATCATCTAGAATTTTGATAAAGTCCTTGTATCCGGCAGCCGCAGTACTGCTGATAACTGCAATATTTTCTGGGATCTCGGGTAGTTGTCGTTTCCTGTCAGTAGAAAATAAACCCTCTTTAGTAAGTTTATCTTTAAGTATCTGAAAGCTCTTTTTTAAAGAACCCTCACCAACGGGTGTTATCGTCTGAATAGTTAGACTAAACTTGCCCCACTTGGTTAGCTTTGGCGTAGCGCGAACCACCACCTTCATGCCGTCTTCTATCGGCAACCTCAGCTGATAGGCCATCATAAAACAACCGACACTGGATGATTCATCTTTTAAATCAAAAAATATGTACTTCGCTTGATTTAACTTAAACGAAGAGACCTCCCCCTCTATCAAAATTGATCCAAAAGCATAATCAAGTGTTTGATTTGCTACATCAATAAATTGACTAACGCTTAACTGGGGACTGTCCATGTTTTGCTACTGTTGCCTGATAAAAGAAATAACCAAATAAAATTGTGCCTGCCACTAGTGTCACTCGCGTCAATAATGTACCAGCAAGCGCCACATCTAGAGGCACACCCGAGCTTGCCAAAAAGCCTACCATGACAGCCTCACTAACGCCTGCCCCTGCCGGAAGAAGTGAGAGAACGCCACCAACCGACGCCAAGCCCATACCGATAAATAGTACCGCGGGATTAACGAAATAACCCAACGACCAAAATGCCACTTGATATAACATTACATCAAATATTTGCGCCCAGATTGACCACCAAAAAGGTTTCCATAGAATCTTTTTGTCTTTTTTGACTGCAATATAGTCTTTATGCATTTCGCCAAAGAAATCATCAATCGGTTCTCTCTTAAAAACTCTTTTCTTGTGTCCGAATGTCACGATTCTTATAAAAAAGTTACCTGTCCTCACTAGCCATCCAGCAAATTTATCTAAGCGCTTTTGTGAATTTAGCAAAAACACCGCAGCAACAACCGCAAAAATCGTACCGAATGTTAATAGCGCGCTCATAATAACTAGCGTTCGGCTAACTTGATGATCATAAATCATCCATATGAGTGCGAGCAACATCAAGACCACAAATGACACAAAATGTAGTAGGAACCTGACAATCTGCGACATAGTAGCGCGCGCTGGACTGACGCCATAATCTTTTAGGAGCCAACCAAGGTAAGTAAAACCGATTACGCCACCACTCGGAACAATGTGATTAACAAAATTCAACTCCAACGCTACCCTAGTCAAAAAACGCCGATTAAGCCCAGGAATTTTTTCTCTTCCCTCTAAATATGAAAATATCATCCCAGAAATCGCATAGTAGCTCAATATCTGAATAGGTATCAGAAGGAGGAATATCCAAATATTTACTCGTCCCATCAGCCCCCACGCTTCTACGATTTCTGGCCAGGCAAAATAAATCGTCACAGCCAAAAGTCCCATGGTAATTATGCTCAACCATGTACGGAACCCAATTTTTTTCTTTTTTTCTGCTGCCATACCTACTCTTTATTATACATCACGACGCAAAATGAGTATAATGAAAGTAATGTATATAGCAATTTTAGGAAGACAGCCAGACCTAGGTCTAGCAGAACTACGCCGAGTATATCAAGATGTTGAGCCTTTTTCTCAAAAGTCTGCCACCGTCTCTTCTGATTATTTTCACCTAAACAGACTGGGAGGCACCTTAAAAGCTGGGTTTGTTGTAGCGGAATTTCAAGGTGATATCAAAAAGATTTACGCGCAGATTTCCCGGTATTATATCAAAAAATGGACTGGCATAGACCATAAAATTACCCTTGGAATCAGCGCCTACGACTACCCAGCAAAGTCATCAGACCTTCAGCGACTAGGTCTTAATATCAAAAAATCTTTAAAAGACCATAATGTTAGTTTGCGATTAATACCAAACTCTACTCCAGCTCTCAGTACTGCCACTAGTCACAACAACAAACTTGGATTATCTTCAAACAAAGTTGAACTTTTGATCGTGCGAGGTAAAGACAATAAAATTATCGTCGCTGAAAGTATTGGCGCTCAAAATATCACAGCTTATGCCAAACGTGATCAAAATCGTCCAAAGCGTGATGCTTTTGTTGGTATGCTTCCGCCCAAACTGGCCCAAATCATGGTTAACCTAGCCGTCGGCAACAACCCTCCTAGTCGGGATTTCACTCTACTTGATCCATTTTGTGGTACTGGAGTGATTCTGCAAGAAGCTGATTTAATGGGCTACGGGGTTCTCGGCAGCGATTTGAGCGAAAAAATGATCGCCTACACGCATGAGAACCTCTCTTGGCTAGCCAAATCACACAAAAAATCTGGCATTTTGATCGACGATATCTGGCTAAAAAGCGGTGATGCTACCGATACCCTTTGGCCTGATTTTGACACTGTCGCCACAGAAACATACCTGGGTAGACCTTTTAGCGCTCCCCCCTCAGATAAGTCACTTAAGGAGGTTTCAGACACCTGCGAAGCCATTACGTCTGGATTTTTGATAAATTTGAGTCGTCAGTTAAAAACTGGTCAAGAATTTTGTATTGCAGTTCCTGCCTGGCGTCAGGCAAACGGTAATTTTCATTTTCTAAATATCGTGTCTACTTTCGCTGAGTGTGGACTAGAACGGATTTTTGTTAGTGACCGTCCCTTGCTTTATTTTCGCGAAGATCAAGTAGTTGCGCGTCATCTTTATATTCTCAGGAAAACTTGATAACACCCCTTGACTTTTACCCTACTCTCCTATAAAATAAATAGGATTGTAATTATTATTTAAGGAGAATCAATGTCAAAAGTAAAAGCTGGTGGAACTAGCAAAAATATCCACAACAGCCCCGGTCAGCGACTCGGAGTAAAGCGGTTTGGCGGACAAAAAGTCAACGCTGGAGAAGTACTTGTCAGACAGACTGGCTCAACTAAAATTGCCGGCCCTGGTACTTATACCTCTAAAAACTTTACTATTCACGCTGAAATCGATGGTGTAGTCGAGTACTCAAAAGTAAAAAAGCCTCATTTTACTGGAAAAACTGTTCCACGCACACAAGTATCTGTTGTAGCGCAGTAATAGATAGCCTGACCAATAAAAATATCGCTCTTATTTGACGGAGCGATATTTTGATTAATTATTTAAAGATTATTCTTCTATACCGAGGTGTTTTTTCACTCGCTCTACAACATCACCTATCACTACCTGAGACTTAACTAGATAATCATCTACACCAAGCAACTCTGCTCGTTCTTTGTCGCGTGGCTGACTAAGCGCGGTCAGCATAATGATAGTAATATTTGATGTCTCGGGTGTGTTACGCAATATATCTAAGACATCAAAACCACTGATTCGTGGCATCATCGCATCTAGTAATATAATATCTGGCTTAAAACTAATAGCAGCTGACAAGGCGTCCTCGCCATTATAAACTTCTTTTACTTCAAACCCCTCTATTTCAAACCGTGAACGATAAACCTGAGATAGCATCTCGTCGTCTTCTACCAATAAAATCTTTTTCTTTCTATCCATACTACCTTCTATCATATAACAGTTTTATCGCTTCGTCTAGTTGATTATCATTAGCATTATCATTTTGCTGATCCTGCAATACAACCTCTACATCTGGCTTGATACCTTGTTTGGTAATATTAACTCCATTTGGCGTGTACCACCTGGCAATTGTGACCTTTAATTGATTATCGTTTGGCAGGCTGAGCATCGTTTGAACGCTACCTTTACCGTACGTCTTTGCGCCGATAAGAGTAGCCGCTTTGTGATCGCGCAGTGCTCCGGCTAATATCTCACTGGCTGACGCAGTTGCTTCATTAACCAGCACCACTGTCGGCATTCCTTCTACGATAGCGTCGTTGCCAGTTTTTCTCCTGTCAATGATTTTGTTTCCTGTTTTCTCGACAACTACTTCTTTATCATTTAGCCATATACCAGCTGCACTAACAGCCGCGTCTAAATAACCTCCGCCATTATTACGTAAATCCAGCACTATTCCCTTTAGTTGACCTTTATCTACCTGTTCTTTGACTGACTGCCTCATCAACCTTGCTGTATCTTGATCGAAACGTAAAACACTCAGAATTAACGTGCCGTCTTTTCGCATCTCAGACGATACGCTTGGAACTGAAATGATCTGTCGTGTAATAGTAAACTCCATTGGCGTGCTGTCGCGTACGATACTGACCTTCACGGTAGTACCCACATCACCGCGAATTTTTTTCACCACATTTTCTGTTGATTCATTTAATACGTTGGCATCATTGACTGATGTAATTATATCACCGGCCTTTAGGTCCGCTTTTTGTGCAGGTGTGCCGTCGAGCACCCGTGCGATCACAACATGGCCATCTTTTTGGTAAAGCTCTGCCCCAATACCGCCACCAATTGAACCTTGCATATCGTTATTGAATTCTTCTACTTCTTCGGCGTCAAGAAAGACTGTATATTCATCTCCAGCCGCCGCTACCAAACCACGACTAGCACCATTTATTAGTGCTTGCTCGTCTAATTCGCCATCAAAATTTGCTTTGAGCTTTTGGTATGTATATTGGACTTCAGAAAGATCTATTTCAGAAGTAGACATTTTCTCGCCAAACATCGTAGAAAAAGCAGCCTGTAGATATCTGTCGTTATAACCAAAAAATAAACCAATCGTCAACGATATTAATGCCACTACAATCGTCACTTTGGCCACTGATTGTTTTGATTTCGGCTTTTGCCCTGCAGACACTTGAGTAGCTTGCTCTTGTTTTGAACTATCCAAACTTCATCCCCCGCTTATGTTAAGATTATAACTTAAATTTCTAATTAAATCTAATGGTCTTCATAACGACACCATTTGTGGCTTTATCAGCAGTAACAGTACCTCGTCCAGGTGATAAACGTCCACCATAGCCATTGTAGTCTGTAAACGATATGACACCATTGCTTGCACCCTCTACATACATAACGTGACCATAAATACTTGTGCCTAATAGCACAATGACATCACCTTTTCTAACGTCACTTGCAGACACTCTAGTGCCATGGTTCCACCAATTTCGTGCATGTCCAAGGTAAGCAAAGCCTTTATTACCGGCTCCACTCGTCGCATTGTCCGCTGCTAAGTGCCATGCTACATAAGACACGCACTGTCTTTTAAAATAGCCCCACTCATCAGCAGCATAAAAGTTAGTCTCATTTTTATAAGGATAAGCAGTTGTAGCTGAAGTACCTGCAGTAATGCCCGAGCTTGAACCTGGTTTTGGCAGGCTATCTAGTTGACGTTGATTATCGGCGATTGCTTTTTCAAGATTTTGTACCATGCTTGAATATTTTGCCTCGTTACCTTCGGTCTCACTAAGAATCCTGTTTTGCTCTGCTTGACGATTGGCCATCAATTGATTCTGAACCTTTTGGTCTTCTAAAATTACACCAACCTCAGCTTTGTCTTTTTCTGCTTTAGCCTTTAGTTCTTTTATTTCGGCAATAGTTTTAGCTAAACTTTCTCTTGCTGAATGCCTAGACTCCTGGAGGTCAAGAATCTCGCTTATATTTTGGCTACTAAACACCATTTCTAGTGGTGTTATTTGCTCACCTATTTGAATATCGGCGATCGTATTTCCAAGTGCGTCACGATTAGTCTGAATCTTTTTTTCAATTTCTGCTATCTGAATAGTTAACTCATTGAAATTAGCTTGATTAATATTAACTTGTGCTTGAATGGCATTCTTTTCTAAATCAATCACTGCAAGTTCGCGACTTAGCGTATCCGCTTGCGCTCTTAGGTTCTGTGCTTCTTTTTCAAAACGTATTTTATCCGCTTGAGCTGCACGAATCTTAGACGAGCATTGCGCACGTGTAGTACATGGCGTTGCACCAATTGATGTGTTGTTATTATTACTATATAATGTAAAGCTTAGTGCTAAAATCAACGCAACCGATAAAATAGTGGGCGTTTTTGCCATCTTAATAGGCGAAACTCTAGTGGTGGATCGTAGTTTCATAATACTCTCCATATTAGCATAAGAGGCACCACAAAGTCAATAGCTGTTATGCTTATATTAGATTTTGAGATATCGCCTCGTTGCCAAAGATGATGATATAACACCAATTATAATTCCGCAAATAGCGACAGCAACAAACACCAGCGGCCAATATCCCAAACTACTATTTAATGTTCCCGAAATTGCAACATAATCTGAAAGTTTACTGTCTTTTAGGGCAAACAAAATGCCTAAACCTACTCCAGTAGCAATTATAGCGGCCAAAACACCGTACATCATTGCCTCTATAATGAATGGGCCACGGATAAAGGACTTATCAGCTCCGATCAACTGCATCATATAAATCTCTTCTCGTCTATTAAATATGGCCATACGAATGGTGTTAAAAATTATCAATGACGAGATAATTACAAATAAAAGACTAGCGACTATACCTGCGCGCTGGCCAAAAGTGACTGCCCTACCGATTGAGACGATACTGTCTCGACGCTTGCCCGCAAAAGAGGGCTCGCGCGCTGGATCTATGCTTTCTTGTAGCAATTTATTCTCTTTTGAAAATTTTTGCAGCTCACTGGTATCATTGATATCATTTACGACCACTCGTAAAACCGCTGGACTACGATTTGAAGCTTCTTTTAGTGCTTCTAAAAGCTCAGTGTCATGACGATTGTCTTGGACGAAATTATCCCGGGTCTCACTGGAGTTAACAAAACTAGCTGACTTAACTGAATCAAGTTTCCTTAATTCTGCGACTAGCTCTTTTCCTTGCTCGTCACTCGTATCTGACTTTAAATAAATAGACATATCTACTTTTTGTTTTAGCTCGTCTATGGTTTCTGTCATGACATTATTTGCAGCTACTGTCATAAAAATAATCAGTAATGTAATAGTCATAACTGCCGTAGCGGCAATCGTCAGCCAAGCATTTCTAGTGAAATTACTCATGCCATACTTAAAAATACGAAATAGAGTTAGTGTTCTGCGCTTTTTATAGCGTTGCTTTCGTAACTCTTTTGTCTTGATTTTTTTAGTTTTTCTTGCCATACACTATTGCCTATAGCTCCCTACTGCTTGGTCGCTAGTAATTTTACCGTTGTCAATCGTTACAACTCTTCTTTTTAGTTTATTTACGATCTCTACGTTATGCGTTGTTAATAGAACTGTCGTGCCATATTTATTAATTTTTTCAAGAAGTCTAACGATATCCCAACTATGACGAGGGTCAAGATTACCTGTTGGCTCATCTGCTATCAATATCTTTGGTTGCCTCACTACTGCCCTAGCAATAGCCACTCTTTGTCTTTCGCCACCAGATAATTGGTGCGGATACATTTTGTCTTTGCCTTTTAACCCGACTAAATTAATAACTTTTGGTACAGTTGCGTGGATCTCACGATTGGTCATTCCAGCTATCTCCAGAGCAAATGCGATATTTTCAAAAACAGTTCTCTGTGGCAGAAGTTTGAAATCCTGAAATACTACGCCGATTTTACGTCTTAGTAGCGGAATGTCTTTGTCTTTAAGCGCGTCGTAGTCTATTCCCCCGACAACGATTTTTCCGCTGGTTGGTTTTTCTTCACGAGTTAGTAGTTTCAAGAGAGTAGATTTTCCGGCACCACTGGTACCGACCATAATAACAAATTCTTTTGGTTGAATAAACAAACTTACCCGGTTGAGCGCCGGAGCCATGTCTTTGCCATATGATTTTACTACCCTATCTAAAAGAATCATCTTTAGACAATTATATCATAACTTAGCTTAGGCGCTATGATGGGCTACATAGAAAGATAAGCGTCTATAAAACTATCTAACTCGCCATCAAGAACTTTTTTGGGGTCACCATCCTCATGTTTGGTACGAGTATCTTTAACCAGGGAATACGGATGCAAAACGTAATTTCTAATCTGACTCCCCCAGCTTGCTGATTGACCAGCTTGTAGTTCTGATAAGCTCTCGGCGTGCTGTTCTAACTTTAGTTGTAATAGTTTAGACGCTAAGATCTTTAGGGCCGTTTCTTTATTTTGTAATTGCGAGCGCTCATTTTGAATTGCCACAGATACTCCTGTCGGAAGATGTGTTATTCGTACCGCGCTATCAGTTGTATTGACAGACTGCCCGCCATGTCCACCGGCACGATAAACGTCCACTTTGAGGTCTTTATCGTCTAATGCTATTTGTTTTGGCTCGTTGATCCTTGGCAGTACTTCTACCAGTGCAAAACTAGTTTGTCGCAAATTGTCACTATTAAAAGGACTTAGTCTTACCAATCTATGAACGCCATGCTCGCCTTTTAATTTTCCATAGGCATATAAACCGTCAATTTCTATAACAGATGTTTTAACACCCGCCTCTTCACCTGCAGACCTCTCGTGGACGGTTGTTTTCAAGTTGTGTTTTTCAGAAAAACGTAGGTACATGCGTTCTAGCATCTCTGCCCAGTCTTGCGCGTCGGTTCCACCAACACCAGCAGTGATTCGCAGTATCACAGAATATTTATCGTATTCACCAGTAAAAAGTAGTTGCTTTTTTAGCTCTTGATATTCTATTTCTAGAGCCTCTGTTTGTTCCGTAAACTCACCCAGTAAAGAGTCATCATTTAACTCTAACAATTCAGTCAAATCTTTAACTTGCGTGTGCAAGATAGACCAAGGATCAACCGACTGCTTTAAATCAGACAACATTTTTAGTTTTTCTTGCGCCAAAGCCGGATTATTCCAAATATCAGACTGGCTTGTTTCGAGCTCAAGCTTAGCAATTTTATTATTTTGTTCAGTAAACTTTAATATCGATTTTGCTTTTGCGATATCTTCATCTAGCGTTTGTAATCGTTTCTTTATTGGTTGCATTTATAACCCTCTGATCACCTGTATAAACTGATTTCCTCGATCAATATAATCTTTATAAAGGCCAAAGCTAGTCGCTCCCGGACTTAATAACACGGCGTCACCAGTCTTCGTCCTCTTTTGCGTCGCTTTGACAATATCTTTCATGGTGTTTTCACTTGACATTATAATATACTCTTTAAAACCAACATCGTCTAGTTCTTTTGCGATAATGTCTGCCTCTTGGCCAATCAACACAGCGCTTACGACATCGGCACCAGTCATGCGCTTTGCTAATTTTTTATAATCCAGACCCTTTGACGAGCCACCTAGTATCAAATGTTTCGGTCGGTCAATAGCATTTATGGCTGCAATCGTCGCGCTCGGAGTAGTTGCTATGCTATCGTCAAAATAATAGATGCCTTTTGCCTCACCTACCATTTGTAATCGATGTGGAAGCCCAGAAAAATCTGCAATTCCATCCATGATAATCTGTGGCGTATTGACATACGACCAGACTGCATTTATAGCCGCACAAGCATTGTCTAGATTATGCGCGCCTAATAATTTAAGATTATCAGTCGAGCCCAGCTCAATCTCTCCATAATAAAACTTATTTTCTATGACATGAGCAAATTGATTATCCGGATACGGTATTTTTTGAGCTTTTGTATGTGAGATGTCTATTAATTTATTGTCTTTATAGTAAATCAGTTCATCTTTTTTGGTTTGGTATTTGGTGATATTTAATTTTGCCGCAAAATAGTCCTGGCTGTTTTTATGAATATTTAGATGTTCCGGTTCTACAAAAAGCATGACGGCAGTTCGTGGAGAAAATTCTATATCCCATAATTGAAAACTAGATATCTCATAAACTACTATATCTTCATGGGATATATCAGACAGGACCTCCAAGGCAGCGATGCCAATATTTCCGACTAACCAAACTTTTCTGCCTGATTTTTCCAAAATACTCGCAACCAAACTCGCTACAGTCCCCTTACCTTTTGTGCCAGTGATGCCTATTATCGGCGCAGGACACAAAGAGAAAAATTCATTGGTGGCAGACCATATTTTGCCGTCGGTATTAATTTTTTCAGATGACAACGCAGGCGTACGAATTACTATATCAAAACCTAGTAGATTATTAAACGCATCTTCACCGATAATGGTTTTTACGCCGCTTGGGATATCGGCTTGCGGGTAGGCCTGATCTACTATTGTTATATCATTTTCTGTATTTTGTGCATAGTGCCTAAAACTAGCCTGCCCTTCCACCCCATAACCTGCAATTGCTATCTTCATGATCCGACCTTGTTTTTATCAAACAAATTTTTAGCAAAATTATCATAGGCTTCTTGTGATTCTTTTTTAGTGACGCTACCCAACTCACCAAGCGCCCATATACCAGACTCAATAAATTCATTTAGTATATTTTTGATATCGTCATTGCTAATTGAATTAATTATCTGTGGAAGGTCATCTAGTGGAATGGTTTTTTTGTCCTCAAAAATATGGGTATAATAATTTGTTAATGCTCCAACAGTTTGACCAGCTAGTTGATGATTACCAAAATAATATTTTTTAACGCTTGCTAGTTCTTTTTCGCTAATTCCATTGTGGCGAACTTCATTTAGCTCTCTAATCATTAGGTCGTGAACTGCTTGTCTATTCTCAGGCGTCGTCTGAGTACTAAATCCTAACTCACTGATACCAGTCTCGTAAGTACCTACTCCAGAGTTGATATGATAGCAAATTCCGTCTTTTCGCGCCTTACCTAATATCCTGGAGTGTAGTGTACCAGTTAAAACATGTGTTAACGCGCGAAGAATATAGGCTTCTCTTTGACTGATTTCCCTATTTAAAATTATAGAAAACTGCATATAGACATTTTTGACTTCGTCGTTCTTTATATATATTGGGGCATTATTTTTTTTTGCTTTATATTTTTTGATCTTAAGTTTTTCACCCTGTGGAAGCGTGATTTTCTCCATTGCAGTCAAGATATTTTTTGTGGCTTCCTCATCGTCAGTCGCGCTAATGATAAAGTTCATATTATTTGTCGTGTGCGTGCGAAGATAGTGCTCGTTTATATCGTCCAGTGTAATTCCGTCTATTGTATTTATTTTGTCTTCGTCTGTTACTTTGTCTATGTTTAGTGCTTTTGAAATCCTTAGACCCAGAACTCTACTGTAATTTGTTAAATT
>CAZUSB010000005.1:16942-26638 GCA_964622895.1 uncultured Candidatus Saccharibacteria bacterium
TGTTGAATCGATAAATTCCGGACGTAATCATTTCCCGCCCTAAACATGAACTCATACGAAAACACTGTCGCGCCGGGCACTCGCACAATTACGCCTTTCGCGCCATTTTTTAGTTGCACTTCTTTGACGCTATGTTTTAAGGGCATTTTCGTTCCCCTTAGATTTATTAAATAAAAATTGTAATCTGTCAGATAAATCTATGATTTCTTGCCGATCGCCGCTACTAACTCCTGCTAACACCCATAGGTCTTCTTCAAAAAACCGACCGGCGACACTTATCATGTCATTGACAGTTAATTTTGAGATCTCTAGGGGCATTGCACCATAATCACGCACAAATTCATCGGAAAAATAGCGCCCAATATAAAAGTTACTAATTTGTGAAACGGTTTGCGCACCCATTTGATAACGTCCGAGAGCGAAGGACTTAGTTGACTCAAGCTCCTGCTCGGTAATTGATTTATCTAAAATACATGAAAGTTCACGCCCGATAATATCAAAAACATCTTGCGCTGAATCATGATTAAGCTGCCCCGTTAACTCCCAAGTGGTTTCATTGGCGCCAATACCGGTATAGCTGGAAATATTATAGGCTAAACCTTTTTTGCGTGCTGACCCAAAGATGCGAGAATATGTCGTACCTGTTAATATATGATTTAAGTAAGCCATAGCATCAAGGTCCCGGTCAGAGATAACCTCGGGAATTGTCAAAAATAACCCAAATGTTAAATTAGTAGCACTTTTTCGCCTGACTAGCGCCGGCTCAGCTTTGTGTAGTTTGTCATATGGTGCCTCTAGTCTTTCCCCTTCAGGAAGCTCAAAACTTTCCAATTGACGTTTTATTTCAGCTTTTCGCCCTTTTAAATTACCGGCAATAACAAAACGCATGTTTTTTGTGGTATGCGTTCTTTTGTGATGCTCTTTGACGTCTTTTAGAGTGACATTTGCAATTGTCGCTAACGACTGACGATAAGTCAAGGTGTCTTCTCCGAGCAACTGCTGAACCCTGGGATACAAAACTCGGTAATGGTCATTGAGATAATTGGTTAATTCACCCCTAACGTTGCCTTTTTCGGATGTTAATTCTTCTTCATTAAAACGAGGTGAGCAGATAGATAATTTTTGTAGATCCAGTATTCGATCCCATTCAAAATCTGCGCAGTCTGCTTCATAAACCAACGATAAGTCATTTGTATAAGCATTGCGATAAGCACCATTTTTGGTAAATTCTACTTCAAAATCATGTTCGGATTTGAATCGTTTGTTTGCGCCAAATGCCATATGTTCCATAATGTGCGCAACCTGTTCAATATCCTGAGACTTGGCATAACGATTACCAGCCCTAAACTGAAACTGCATATTCATAACGGTTGCACCAGGAATATCTATCAATAATCCCTTGGCGCCGTTTCGCAATCGAACTTCTTCTACTGAATGATTCATCTAGCGCTAACCCCTAACGACGACTCTTTTTACGATTTTGTCGCTGAGCTTTCTTTTTCTTACGAGCTTGATTTTTCTTTTGCGCTTCTTTTCCGGCTGTGATCTTTGTGACTTTAAATTCACTGTCCATGCTTTCGGGTGCTTGAGTTATTTCATTGACACCTCTTTCAACAGCATTTTCGGCCAGTCTAGTGAGATCTGTATCGTGATCTTCTTCGGTCAGTGCAACAATATCTTGACGACGGACGTGCATTATAGCTCGTAACACTTCGTCGCGAAGGGTGTTTTGTAGACTATCAAACAGTTTCTGTGATTCAGAGCGATATTCTACCAGTGGATCTCTTTGGCCAACACTTCGCCAATGAATGCCTTCGCGTAGGTGATCCATGTTTTCGAGGTGTTGCATCCATAAGGTGTCGAGAATCTGCATATAGACTTCGCGTTCGACTTTTGCCATTATTTCTTTGCCGAGCTCAGCTTCTTTTTTATTGTAGAATTTTTTTACTGCTTCTTCGGCTTCTTTTAGACGAATTTTATCTTTTGAAATATCGCCAATGCGCTTTATCTCGTCTTCACCTATTGGGAAGACTTCTTCAAAATCAGCGTAAAATGATTTTTTATTTTTTGCTGGGAGTTTTGTGAGCTCACGAACTTTATTATTAAGTAGTCGCTTGATTTCATATCCGATATCATCACCGTGTAAAATCTTTCGTCGCATGGCATACACCACCTTGCGATGACGATTGATAACATTGTCATATTGGACGACACTTTTTCGCGTGTCAAAGTTAAAGCCCTCAACTCTTTTTTGGGCGCTCTCTAAGGTTTTTGAGACAGCCTTGTGCTGCATCGGCATGTCATCGGGTAGACCTAATCTCTCCATAAGAGGTCCGATTCTATCGCCTTGGAATATCCGCATAAGATCATCTTCGGCTGATACGTAAAATTGAGTCTCTCCTGGATCGCCTTGACGTCCGCCACGACCACGAAGCTGATTGTCTATGCGACGCGATTCGTGACGCTCCGAGCCAATCACTACCAATCCACCCAACTCTTTTACGCCCTTGCCGAGCTTGATGTCTGTTCCGCGACCAGCAATATTGGTAGCTAATGTTACCGCACCAACTTCTCCAGCTTTTTCAATAATGGATGCTTCTCGCTCATTATTTTTAGCGTTAAGTATTTCGTAAGGAACATTTTCTTTGTCTAACCATTTGGCGATAAGCTCATTTTTAGCAATCGAGGCTGAGCCAACCAATACCGGTCGTCCCGCCTGATGATGTTCCTTGATTGAATCTGCAACTGCTTTAAGTTTGCTCTTTTCAGTCTTGTAGATCAAATCGGTCTTGTCATCTCTGGCAATCGGCCTGTTTGACGGAATCTGTATAACATCTAAACTATAAATTTGCTGAAATTCTTCTGCCTCAGTAAAAGCAGTACCAGTCATTCCAGATAATTTTTCATAAAGCCTAAAGAAGTTCTGGAATGAAATCGTCGCTAATGTCATACTCTCTTGCAAAACTGCTACACCTTCTTTTGCTTCAATCGCCTGGTGCAGCCCTTCGTTGTAACGACGACCCTGCATTAAGCGTCCGGTAAACTCATCCACAATGACGATTTCGCCATCTCTTGTGACAACATAATCTTTGTCTCGCTTAAAAAGCGTCTGCGCTCTTAGCGCCTGATCTACATGATAAACTGACTTGATATGGTCAGGACTATAAAGATTCGTTATGCCGAGCATTTTTTCTATTTTGTCTGCACCCTTGTCTGTTAGCGCTACTTTTCTGTGCTTTTCGTCTAGCTCGTAATCATCATCTTCTAGTCGAGCTGCTATTTTCGCGAATTGATAATAACTGTCTGGATTTTCGGCAGCTGGCGCGGAAATAATAAGTGGAGTTCGCGCTTCGTCAATCAAAATAGAGTCAACCTCATCGACAATGGCAAAATTTAATTCTCTTTGTCGTAATGTCTCTACGTCATTGACCATGTTGTCGCGCAAGTAATCAAAACCATACTCGTTATTTGTACCGTAAGTGATATCAGCCTGATAGGCTTCTTTCCTGGTGGCAGGTCTTAGATGACGAGTTTTTGAACCATCTTGTGATGTTAGGTCAAAATCTTTGTCATAAACATAAGATGCTTCGTTGACGATAACACCAGTTGATACTCCTAAATAATCATAAAGCTCCCCCATCCAGTCAGCGTCTCGCTGTGCAAGATAGTCGTTGACCGTCACAATATGCACACCCTTTCCAGATAGTGCATTTAAAAATGCCGGCAGCGTTGCGACCAATGTTTTTCCTTCACCGGTTTTCATCTCGGCGACATTACCTTCGTGCAGTGCAATACCACCAATCAACTGCACATCAAAATGACGCATTTTTAGAACCCTAGTACTAGCTTCTCTCACTAACGCAAAAGCATCGGGCAAAACTGTATCTAAAGTAACAGTTTTATAAGTTAGGCGCTTTTTTAATTTGTCAGTCTGTTCGCGCAACTCTTTATCTGACATTTTTTCATATTTTGGCGCAAGCTTGTTTATCTCGTCAACTCGCTTGTTCAACTTTTTTAAGATCTTTTTTTGTGGATCACCAAATACTTTACTTAATGCTTTTTGCCTTGTTATTGCCATACCGTCTCTACTACTCCCCGGAATTTATCTCAAATACTATTTTTCTACTTTAAATTTTTTGAATCTCTTAAAGATTCCACCACTTTTTATGCGCTTTTCTTCTTCGGTTTTATAGCGCCGAAGCTGACCTTCCATTTTCTCTTCTACTAAATCAATCGCCGCTTTAAATGTCATAGCTTTGCCTGAAGCTGTTAAGGTTTTTCTCGGCATGATCACTAAAAGTTCTAGCTCAACCTTGTGATCAGTTGTTTCGCTAATCTCTTTTAGTTTCACCTCGAAACGCACACCTTCTCGCGCGTCTTGCGGTATATAACGATATAGCTTTTTAACTTTCTCGGTAATATATTCGCTAGTTGACGTATCAACTTCTGTATTCAAGTTCGTAATGGAAATCAATTGTTTCATTTTTCCCCCAATTTTTCTTTTCTATTCTTATATTATATCACGCCCTGACAGGTATGGCATCAGTACTTTTGGAACAATTAGCGTACCATCAGGTTGTTGATAGTTTTCGATAATCGCAATTAGTGTCCTAGCAAGAGATACTGCCGTGCCATTTAGAGTGTGGACCGTTTCTATTTCGCCATTTTTGCGGCGCACTCGTATATTTAAATTACGCGCCTGATAATCGGTACAATTTGAGCAACTAGTTAGCTCACGATAAGCACTGTCAACTGGGGACCAGTATTCTATGTCATATTTTTTGGTTGCTGGTGACCCGAGATCGCCAGCGGCAATATTGACCACCCTATAAGGAATATTTAGCGCCTGCCATACTTTTTCCTCATAGCCCAACAACTGTTCGTGCATTTTTTCACTATCTTCTTTTGTAGTGAAAGCATACATTTCAAGCTTATTAAATTGATGCACCCTAAATAGTCCGCGTGAGTGCTTGCCATAAGCACCGGCTTCTCGCCGATAGCATGGGCTGTAACCAACATATTTCAACGGTAAATCAGCTTCGTCTAAAATCTCATCGGCATGATAACCGGTTAATGGCGCTTCGGCGGTACCTATTAGCATCAAATCATTATTAACAAAGTATTCATTGCTCTCGTCACTAGATTTTGGCGCAAAACCAGCTCCATAGCCAATTCGCTCTGTCACCATATGAGGCACTGTCATAAACATAAAGCCGTCTTTTATTAACATATTTAGGGCGAATTGATAGACGGCATTCTCCAATAAAGCGCCGTCGCCTTTTAGATAATAAAACTTGGCGCCAGCAACTTTTGCCCCTCGCTCAAAATCCACCCAGTTTCGCTTAAGCATAAAATCTAAGTGGTCAGTCGCCTTAGTTTTTTTGTCTCCCCACTCTTTGATCTGGACACTATCTTTTTCGCCACCCAATGGGACATCGTTAGCTAGTATATTTGGTATGGCCTGCAATAAGATGTCATATTTTTCCTGTACTGTAAAAAATTTGTCTTCAATCGTCTGTAGTTCAGTCTTGAGATAAGTTGACTGCTTTATCAGTTCCTCACTAGGCTTTCCTTTAGTCTGTTTAATCTCTTCATTAATCTGATTGCGTTGTTGACGAATCTCGTCCATGGTTGATTTTAACTGGCGTCGTTTTTCGTCATGTTTAATCAAATCTTTTACCGAAACATCGTAGCCTTTTTTGCTGGCGTCGTCTTGCACCCGCTCCTGGTTTTCACGAATAAACTTTATATCTAACATAGCTTTATTATACCATGTTTTATAGGGGTTAATCAGCAAAGGGTATAGATTTTATTTTGTCGTTTTATTTTGTGTTCACGTATTAGTTGATTAACGACACGACTGGTCGCCTCTCTACTGGCGCCAACTAGCTCCGCCAGTCTTGTAACTGATAATGGCATTTCTAACGTTCGGCCACCATCTTCATCCTCATAATACCCGAACCGCTCCGCCGACAGATGCAATTCTGCTAGCACACGGCTCTCTAAACTGCCCGACATCGCCAGCCCTAACCGCTCAAAGACACCCTCAAGCCCGCTAGCTACTCGACTCATCAAATCAAACATTACCACGCTGTTATTTTCTAAAAATTGTAAAACTTCCTCGGTCGGCGCTTGTCTTGTCATCACTTCGCCGTCGGTTGCAAAAAAGTATTTTGATTTTTTCCCTGTTAGTGCATAGTTCATTGGGAAAAAAGCACCTTCTTTAAAAATATTTAAGATTACTTTTTCCCCACGCGAGTTGATGGTATATTGTATGACCCTACCTTTTTCTATATAAAATATTTGATCATCTCTCTCATCATTTGCGTTTAGGCTGTTTATTTCATCCGGACTGATTAATATTTTATCTGTAGGATAAAAAACCCGACGACGTTTACCATAAAATTCGCGCACTAATTTATCAGCTTCTTTTGAGTATTTATTTTGATGCATTTTTTCCTACCGCCTGCGAGATATGATCATAACCATCTTTTTTCAAAAACTCCACCAATTGCTGATTAATCTGTGCCGGTAGTTGTGGTCCTTGATAAATCATCCCGGTAATTAATTCTACACAACTCGCACCAAGTTTAATTTTCCGATAAGCATCTTCAGGTGTGAAAATACCACCAATACCAATAATTGTGATTTTATCACCATAAGTTTGGTAAGTTTTTTTGATAAGTTCGTCACTTAATTTTTGTAGTGGCTTTCCACTCAATCCACCTCTGACCCCCTCTGGTAAAGATTCATTTTTGATTAAGCTATAATCTTTTGCTAAGTTAGATATAGCAAATATTCTGATTTTAAAAGTGAGTGCGATATTTATTAGTTTTTTAAATCCTTCCCAGTCTAGATCACTAGGCATTTTTATTATTATTGGTTTAGTGGTCTTTGCCTTTGCAATCGCTTTTAAAAGTTCTTCAAAAGCCGATGGTCTAGTAAACTGCTCGCCACCATAAGCGTTAGGGCATGATATGTTAATCTCAATCATTTTAATAAATGGAGATTTTTCGGCTAATTTAACACTCGTAACATAATCTTCAATTGAGGCCTTGTCTGTGACTACGCATGGATCATTATTACGTGCGACTGACATAATGACAGGAAAATCAGCTGAGTAATATTTTAAATTATTTTTAATATTTTTCAAAACCTGCTTGACGCCTTGATTCGCTAGTCCAGCATGAACAACCAACGATTTATTTTGAGGCAAACGATGGAACCAAGGCTTCTCATTCCCGGCACATACACCAGCTGTTACTGATCCAACCTCACTAAAGCCAAAACCCAACGAGCTAATTATCGGCACGACTTGACCATTTTTGTCTAGACCGGCAGATAGACCAACCGGAGAGTTAATAGACGTCTCACCCAACTTCATCTGGAGCTCAGGATATTTTTTTGCAAAAATACTTTTAGTGATACTTCTTATCGGAGCAATCGTACCGGCCCACGCCATCGCAGAAATAATAAATCCATGCGCCTTGTCTGGCGACATAGAAAAAAGCATTGGTTTTACAATTCTCTGATAAATACTTCCCACAAAATTTAACATCTGTGATATATTATAACACTTTTGTCAGCGCGCGTAGCGTCTTCGAAAGCCTTTTGAAAATCGCTTCTTGGTCTTACGATGACTACCATCTCTTTTGTCTTTTTGATAGGCATTTTTGCCACTCTCGCCGCCAGTGAAAAGCCGAATCATTTTGCGGCCTTTTTTATGAAATATCTTATTTTTCCTTTGTATAAATAAGTCGGGAGCCAGCGTCGGGAGCCAGCTGGGATCTACAGCAGTTACCCCCTGTAATAATTCAAGCGTCTCGAGCGAACCATCACTTTTTGGCACCTCTAGATTAAACGGTTCACCCACCATCAGATCAGGACGACGAACAATAGAACCGTTTGACAATTCTCGTTTTTGTTTATGAAAAAAATGCTCAACCCCACCATAGTGATTAATCGGTTGCCACAATTGATCAATTTGGCCAGCAACAATCGCCTTAGAAATTGCGATATTTTCTTCCTTCGTGGCTCTACCTAACGTGTTGCTCTGAGCTAGCCCCAGGTCTCGCTCAAGTCTCTCTATGACCAACTTTGCTTTATCTATATTTTTAGCGATAATCCCCAGCTCTTCAAAATCCTCTTCGTTTATCTCATCAAGACTACGCCAAACATCATATTCGGCCAACAAATCTGACCTAGTTTGATGTGTAAATTTTTTCCAGCCGCTATAGCGCAAACTACCTCGGACAATCCCTCCGACCTCTTGAATAGCAATAATTGTAGCTAAATGAGTTTTTACATTTAATGATTCGTTCTCTGCCTGTACCATCATGCGAGCAAAAGACGAAGACAATGGAAATTTCTCCATTTTTTGACCAATATTGGTTATCTCACCAGACGCAGTTAGAGCACCGAGTGCCTTTAATTTTCTTTTTGCCTGACGAATAGCTTGTGGCCCAGGATCGTGGAAAAAATCCATCTGCTCAATATCCAAATCTATATTTGCCAGCCTCAAAACTGTCCGGTCAATGTGCGTACGCATAATTTCTGGGGTCGCATACTCGGCTCTTTTTTCAAAGGCCGACGACGGCATCTCGTCTAATTTTGCCAAATAATAATCCCCTGGCTTGGTTCTACCTGCCCGACCCGCTCGCTGCTTGATATCAGACTGAGAAATTTCACCAATAAACAATCCCTCTACGCCATCACGCACTTCAATCCGTCGCTCCAACCCACTATCAATCACCAAATCAATATCGCTAATGGTTACGCTGGTTTGGGCAATATTTGTAGAAAGAATTATCTTGCCATTCGGATAGTGTTCAAAAACTTTTTGTTGATCTTCTAGTTCTAGCTGACTATGTAACGGCAACACCGGAATACCTTTTTTTAAAGCCTGTTCATTAAGCATCATGCCAACAGCTTCTATCTCAGATTTTCCTGGTAAAAACACTAATATGTTTTTCGCTGCAGGGCTATCAATCGCGTTTAAGATTTCTTGAGTAAGATTGCTGCTTTTATGCCATGCCACGTCAAAAGTACGCCCAGGAATACTAATCACCGCCTTGGTCTGGAAAAAATCTGCTAATTTTTGCTTGTCTAGAGTTGCGCTCATCACAATAACTTTAAAATTTGGATCATCAAGAGTGCGTCTTTTCGCCCAGGCAATCAGAACTTCAATGTTCTCGTTCCACTCATGAACCTCATCCAAAATCAAAACCTGTTTTTTCGCAACCCCAATGCCAGTGATCTCACGAACCAACTGCAACCCATCGGTGCAGTACAAAATTTTTGTATGTCCACTATCATCTTTTTCACTGGCCGTGCGATAGCCGACAATATCGGTAGAATCCTGGTTGTTTCTCTCTGCCCACTCCTCGCGCACTCTTTTTGTCAGATTTCTAGCAGCTAAAATCCTCGGCTCAGTCACGACCACCCTCTCATAGCCATGCTCAGCCAAATACTGTGGCACCTGAGTGCTCTTGCCAGCGCCAGTTTCGGCCTCTATAATCGTCACCTGATTGGCATCAACAGTTTTTAAAATCTGCTCTTTGAAAGACAAAATCGGAAGATCTGCGAAAGTGTTTATGTTTTTAGTCATTATTTTAATTGTATCACGCGCAACAAGCTACCACACGCTTTGGCTACAAATCGTTATCACGCTTTGGCTACAATGCTAGTTTTTAAAAC
>CAZUSB010000006.1:0-26291 GCA_964622895.1 uncultured Candidatus Saccharibacteria bacterium
TATAGGTAGCTCTTGAGCTTGGCAAAATCATCAATCAGTGTCTGTCTGAGTTTGCCATTATACATAGCGGCTGCTGGGTGATATAAGGGTACCAAAACAACATCATTTTCTAACGTGACTTTTTCACCATGAACCTCCCCGATCTTTGCATCTGGCAAAAACTGCATCATACTATGTCGCCCCAAAGTCACAATGACCGTTGGCTGAATAATCTCAATCTGCCTCATCAAATACGGCAAAAATTCAGTCTTCTCTTGCTTGCTCGGATCACGATTTCCGAGCGGTCTATACTTAACTATATTGGTGATATAAACTTCGTCTCGTGACATGCCGATGCTAAAGAGTAGCTCGTTTAAAAACTTGCCGGACGCGCCAACAAATGGCTCGCCCAGTTCGTCCTCTTTTTTACCTGGAGCCTCACCAATGAACACAATTTTTGCACTAGGACTTCCCACCCCAAAAACTAGTTGCGTGGCATCGTTTTTCATAGCCGCACCCACCTCATTGGCTAGTAGCTCATTTTTTAAATCATCTAACTGTGCTTGTTTTTTCATAGATACATTATTCATGGCGACACCGCCCTGCCCCGACTTTGGTTAATTAATTTTTTATCAAAAGTGTAAACAGGTAACTTGCCATACTCTAAAAGACAACAGTCTAAAAATGATAGCGACGGATGATCTAGGTAGTTAGTTAGAGCAGTCTTAAATAGAGTCTGGTTACAATCTATAGCGGAGTGAGCTACTATAGTTTGTATGTTATCTGCGACCACTTTACGAGGTAGCTCATAAATTTTTTCTAAAGCAAAAGCCAACTCCACCATTACCACATCTGGAACATAGACTTCTGTTGTCTCTTCAAATAAATCGTTGATTTTACTGGTTCGTTTTTTGTCTCGGTCAAATAGCCAATCTAACAATATATTAGTATCAAGCATTTATTGCCTTTCTTTTGCAGCCGCTGTAAATCCGTCTCCACTTTGGTATTTTTTGTTGTAGGTGCCACGTTTTTTCAGCCACATTTGGTTGACGTCGCGCACTTCCTCAATGGTTTTTGCACGACCAATCTCGTACTTACCTTGCTTATTTTTAGTAAAATTAACCTGCATACCCGGCTTGATGCCCAGGGTATCTCGGATTTCCTTTGGAATGGTGGTGGTACCCTTTGAGGTAAGTATGGTTGTGTATGTCATAGTATGAATAATAACACCAAGTAATACTTATAGTCAATAGTATGAATCATCTCGTAGTTATCGCTACTCCTGCTCTACACCCTTCATAGTCAAGCTATAGCGTCCTCTATCGTCAACTGCCTCTAGCAATACATTTACCATCTGACCTTCTGATACAATGTCGGTCACTTTTTCTACACGATCTTTTGATAGCTGACTAATATGCAACATACCGTCAATTCCTGGCATAAAGTTTACAAATGCGCCGAAGTCTTTGATTGTGACGACTTTTCCGCGATAAACTTTTCCCACCTCAGGCTCTTCGGTTAGTCCTTTGATCCATTCTAGCGCTTTTTCAATATTTTCGGTATTGACCGCAGAAACAGTCACTAGTCCATCATCTTTGATGTCAATCTCAGCACCAGTCTCGGCAGTTATCTTGTTAATCGTCTCCCCACCTTTTCCGATAATCGCACCGATTTTCTCTGGGTTAATCTTGATCTTTTCTATGCGCGGAGCATGAGGACTAATATGGTCTTTTGGCTGATCAATTACCGATACCATGTGCTCTAAAATATGTGCTCGACCAGTTTTTGATTGGTCTAGTGCTTTATTTAAAATCTCTACAGGCAGACCGTGAACTTTCATGTCCATTTGCAAGGCTGTGATGCCCTTTTCGGTACCGGTAACTTTAAAGTCCATATCTCCTGCAAAATCTTCGGCGTCGGCAATATCGCTCAACACATAGGGTTTGCCGTCATCCATCATTAGACCCATAGCAATTCCTGATACTGGGCGCTTTAGTGGTACACCAGCATCCATTAGCGCCAAGGTCGCACTACAGGTAGCCGCCATTGAAGTAGATCCATTTTGACTCATTATCTCGGTAACGCTGCGTATAGTATATGGAAATTCTTCTTCTGGAGGTAATACCGGAATAATCGCCCGTTCTGCCAAAAATCCATGTCCGATTTCGCGTCGCCCTGGTGATCCTAATCGTCGCGCTTCTCCTACGGTATAACCAGGTGCATTATAGTGATGCATATAACGTCGCTCGCCATCATTAACTTCCATAGTGTCTACCATCTGGGCATATTTTAGTGGGGCTAAAGTAACTGCATTTAAAGCTTGAGTCAGTCCGCGTGTAAACAACGACGAACCATGAACTCGTGGCAAGATGCCGATTTCGCTAGATAATGGACGAATTTCTGTAAGCGTACGCCCATCTGGTCGCTTGCCGTCCTCTACGATACCCCTGCGAACATCATTATGCAGAGCTTTTGTAAAGGCCTCATCGTATTCATCGTAGACCTCTTCGTAGTCGTGAGCGCCTATTTTCTCACGAAAATGATCGTGATATGCCCAACGCAGCTCATTGATAATCTGATTTCGTTCACCATAGTGAATGCGGGTCTCTTCTCCTAGCTTGTCTTCTAGCCACTGGTCGGCTTCATGTTGAATCGCCTCATTTGGTAGCACGAGTTCATATTCACGTGCTTCTGGTGCGATTTTTTTAACTAATTCGTTTTGCAAAGTAATCGCTGGTTGGTAGTTTTCATAAGCCCATGCTAATGCTTCAGAGATTTCTTCTTCGCTAACCTCACCGGCAGATGCCTCTACCATTGTGATACCACTTTCAATACCTGCTACTACCAAGTCTAAGTCGCTTTTGGCGCGTTCATCAGGACTTAAGAATGCTTTAAACTCACCGTTTATCCTTCCCACTCGTAAACCAGCTACTGGCCCATCAAATGGCGTGCCAGTTAAACTAAGTGCCGCAGAGGCTGCAATCATCGCCACCATGTCTGGACGAAAATCTGGATCCATTGACAGGACGGTTGTTACTACCTGAATTTCTTGGCGATAGCCTTTTGGAAACAGCGGACGAATTGGTCGGTCAATCAAACGGCCAACCAAAACAGCTTCGTCACTTGGTCGCCCTTCTCTTTTTATAAATCTACTTGAACTGATTTTTCCGGCAGCATAAAATTTTTCTTCATAATCTATGCTCAACGGAAAATAATCTAACTGAACAGGTTTTGTACCAACTACAGTTGAACCTAAAATTATCGTATCGCCATAGGTGACCAGCACACTGGCTGTCGTCCGAAAGCCGACTCGGTTAACTTCAAGCGTCAATGGACGCCCTGCATATTCTGTTGTGACACTTACAACATCTTTTCCATAAGGATTGATTATTCCCATGTTTTCTCCTTTTTTATAAGCCACTTATATTCTTTCACCTAAAATAAGTAACGGGTACAATCGGTTAAATGTCTTTTCACTCAATCATATCCACCACTTATTTTGTTTGTGGCTCTTTTATATTATAACACGACTAGCCTTTTAATCGCTGTCTGCGTATAATAGATAACAGCTAAAAAGGAGGAATTATGGCAGACAACAAAGACTACGGAGCAGAACCATATGTGTTCAATATCGAGGAAGCCACTGTGGCAAATAGCTTTTTTCGAGTTGCAAAATGGACAGGTAGCAATTTTCAAGTAACATTGATGTCAATTGAACCAGGTGATGATATTGGTCTAGAGATTCACGACGATCATGATCAATTTTTACGTATTGAAGCCGGAATTGGCTTTGTGCAAATGGGTGATGCACCAGATAATTTTACACTGGAACAAGACGTAGAAGACGACGACGCGATTATCGTACCGGCAGGAGCTTGGCACAATATTACAAACACCGGCACCACACCATTAAAATTGTATTCAATTTATGCGCCGGCTGAACACGCACATGGCACAATCCACGAGACAAAAGAAGAGGCCGAAGAGGCTGAGCACGCTGACGTTTAATTTATTTATGTCACGACTTGATAAGGCTAAAAACCCCCTGTTTAAGGGGGTTTTTATTTTACGCAAACGCTATCTATTTACGTAGTCCGAGTTTTGCAATTGTCTCTTTGTAGGCCTCAAAGTCTGTATCTTCAAGGTAACGAAGCAATTTTTTACGTCGTCCTACAAGTTGCAATAAACCACGTCGTGCAGCGAAATCATGCTTGTTTGATTGCATATGATTGGTAATCTCAGCAATTCTTGCCGTCAATACCGCTACTTGCGCCTGAGCGCTCCCGACATCGTCTTTATGCAACTGTGTTTTTGCAAAAGCGCTATTCTTGTTTTCTTTAGTAATCATCGGATGGTATTATAGCAGAACGTTTCCAAATTAGCAAATACCAGACCCAACCCCTATAGCGTATTGACTTTACTCCTATAAAGTGCTATGATTAGAGAGATATGTGGAGTTCTGGGAAAAGTTCTTTGCAAGGAGGGTCCTTGCAACGTATCCTTAAGCTTGCCTTTGCTGTTTTAGTAGTTTTATTTTTGTGGCTAGGCTTTGTTAAGTCTACCCCTGCAAATGCCGTTACTGCTGATTGGATGGGGGCAAATATCAGCTACGGTGGAAAAACTTTTACGCCAGGCGGTACTGCCAATGGCACAAAACCTCCTGGCATTCCTGCCGGCTCTCCGATTTATATAGAGATTGACGGGACAAGAGCAAATATCATCTATTTCCCTCCCGACTCTGACTTTAGCGTAGCCACAAACGGCACGCTTAAATCTTTTACTTACGACCCTACAAGACAAACTTTTAGTAGTCCATCGGCTGGGTCTTCGGTGGAAGTCTCTGAGCAAGACGAGGAGGACAGCGTCAGTTGTGCTGTCGGTCTAGGAATGGGTTGGGTTCTCTGTCCAGTAACAAATACTATGGCCGCAGCCATGGATTTTTTATTTGGCATGATAACCAGTTTTTTGGAAGTTCAGCCCCTAACGGTCACCAATACTGACGACAGTCTATTTAAGGCATGGGACGCCATGAGGCAAATCGCCAACGTCGGTTTTATTATAATATTTTTAATACTTATTTATTCACAGCTCACCAGCGTAGGTATCAGTAATTACGGTATCAAAAAATTACTACCGAGCATGATTATCGGGGCGATCTTGGTCAATCTATCGTGGATTATCGCGGCACTGGCTGTAGACTTATCAAACATCATGGGCTACGCGCTGCAAGATTTCTTTATGTCTCTACGCACTGACCTATTTACATTTAATGACACCAACGATGGCAGCTTAACAAGCTGGGAGAGCTTATCACAGTTTATCTTGTCGGCTGGCACTGTTGGCACTGCCGTGGCAGTATCAGGAGTATCACTTTTAGTAACACCCGGGGTTAGTATTGCAGCAACTCTTTGGCTACTCTTACCAATCTTAACTGGCGTAATTATCTCTGCAGTTGTTGTGGTAATGATTTTTGCCGCTCGCCAAGCTCTCTTGATAATTTTAATAATCCTCGCACCGCTAGCTTTTATCGCTCGCATCTTGCCAAATACTGCTAATCTCTATCAAAAATGGTACAGCACAATGATGACAATGTTGATATTTTTCCCCGCTATATCAATTCTATTTGGCGGATCTCAACTAGCAGGTTCGCTAATTATCCAAAATGCTACATCATTAAACATCGTCATTTTAGGGATGGCAGTTCAAGTAGCGCCATTGGTGCTTGCGCCATTCGTCCTCAAGTTCAGCGGCAGCCTACTTGGCAAGCTTGGTGGCATGCTAAATAGCCAAAAAGCCAAAGCTGTCGCTAGCACACGAGATATGGCCGAAAAACGAGCCAAGTTTCACCAACAGCGCAGTCTTGCTGGTCTAAATTACAAAGGGGAAAAGATTGACCCCCGAAAGAAAACTCCCCTCCGTAATATAGGTCGTCGTCTTAATCATCGCAGCCAAAGACTCGCCGACACTACCGCCAATTACGAAAAACTGGCCAACGCCCGCTATCTTGAGTCTGAAAAATATCAAGATGTCTTCAAAAAATCCTATCAGGGTGATCAAGCAGTAAAAGGCGCCGAATCAGTCCTAGAAAGAGACCTAAAAAGAAAAGTTCTATCAGACAAAAGCCTCCTAAAACAAGATATGGACACTCGCTTAAAAACGACTCAAGCAGAATTACAAAACCTAAAATTAGATAGCACCTATCAGAGACTAGCGGCTGGTGACACCTCAAAGCGCCCTAGCCTCTCACGCATATCTGCTGGCGCCGAAGAAGCTACTAGGGATATCTCTCTCACCTCTATGGCAAAAAATAACTCACAACGCATACAGCACACTAATCTATCTGATGCCCTAGCCAAAAATACCGCTACTATAGATGGCGAAAGCCTTAGGGATTACGCTGGGGGTGCTGATACACAATACGGAGCCGACTCTGCCCTTGCTTCAGCTATTACCATACAAGCAGAAAATGATGCCAAGTTATCTACCGAGCGAGCAAAGTTAATTAGCCATTTCAATCTAAACGGCAAGCAACGTCAACAATTAGCCATGGGTGAAATCATTGCTACTCCTGTAATAGACGATAAAGGTAATAGTTACACCTTTGATGCAAAAGCCGACAGCTACTTACGCTCGGCTGCCGCTGAAGTACAATTCACCAAAGGTTCTGCCGATGATAAGTTAGCCATAGTCGCATCAACTGGTATAGACAAACACGGAGTCAAAGGTGTCAATTATGACATACGCACCGAAGTGTCTGACCTCATTGCCAAAACCGGCCTACCAAACTCTATAGCATGGCTCGGTGGTGTCTCTATGGACAAAGTTACTCGTGGAGAAGTTTTTGATAAAGAGTCTCTGGATCAACTCGTATTTGACCATATTCAAGGTGGGCGCTTTAAAGCTGAACAGTGGTACACCAATGACGCTTCTTCTATTCAATATGCGATTGATGTTATTGGTAAAGCTCCGTCCATGACGACTGACCCCGCTAAATTAAGTGCATTCCGTGCAGGTGTGGCTTCGCTACAAAGTCAGCTCACAAAGGCTGGCGAAAACGATAACATCTCTAGCCGTGCCAGTAGCGTCACTATAAACAAGATCAATGAACTACTTGGATTATAGGACTTTCCATAAAATCCGCGAGTGGTGTTGCCTCTTTTAAAGACCACTGATCAATTGATATTCGTCGCAACCCATAGCAATACGCCCCTGTTTTTAACGCTTTGCCAATATCTTCAGCCAGTGTTCGAATATACGAACCACTAGAAACGTGCGCTTGTATTTCAACATACGGATAATTGTAATTTATCAATTCCAGATTATAAATCCTCACTTGGCGGGTTGGTAGAACTATCTTCTCACCCTTGCGAGCCAGATCATAGGCACGTCTGCCGCCAATTTTAATAGCACTATATATCGGCGGGGTTTGCGTTATCTCCCCCGTAAACTGCACGAGGGTCCGTTCAATTTCTTTGAGTGACGGCATCTTTTCGGAGACACTAGTGATTTCTCCTTCGGGGTCACCAGTTGTGCTTGTCTCGCCAAGCTTTATCGTCGCCTGATAGGTTTTGTCTAATTTAGTGTAGTGCATAGCATTTTTACACTCTTTACCGACGGTCAAAATCATAAGACCTGTCGCAAAAGGATCAAGCGTACCGGTGTGACCAACTTTAGTTTTGTGCCCATTTTTCTCAGTTAAAACACGTCTAACACGAGCGACAACACCAAAACTAGTCATGCCTGCTGGTTTATCTATTAAAACAATGCCGTCTGTCACAATGATTGAAGTTTTCTATTGACCAGGGATACGAAACTGGCCTGGATCATTTGAATTAGATTGAGTCGGTGGATTTTGTCCAGCCAAAATCATATCTTCTGGAGGTAAGGTTGAGAATGTTGGCGTCGGAATACCTACTTGTGGCTGATTAACTGGCTGGACTGGTTCTGGTTGAGTCGGTGGAAGAGTAGAAAAATCTGGTAGCGGTGGAGGTAAAGTTGAAAAGTCAGCAGCTGGTGGTGGAGGCGGAGGAGGTGTTGACATATCAAGTGGTGGTAATGCTGTAATTGGCGGAAGCGTATCTACTGGCGGCTGTGAACTACCTGTAGGCGCCAATAGCTCTGTTGTTGGGGGCGAATCTAGTGGTGCTTGAGGTGGGGTCATCTGAGCCGAAGGCGTCGCACTGTTTAGCGCTGCTTGCAAAATAGCTTCTGCTGATGCGTCTACGTTATACTGCGGAATATCAGCCTCAGTAGTCGGCTTTGGATCAACAAGTGGTGGCGCCATTGTATCTATCTCATTAAGAGGCTCCACGACTACACCCAACGAAGTATCACCACGCAATGGCTCTGCTCCCACTGACGGGGACTGCTCAGAAGATAGGCGCGGCGTATCATCTGTTGGAATATCGTCTTGACCAATAAATGTATTTTTGACCTCTTTTGGTTCATCTGTTTCTTGTTCTGTTTCAGTCTCTGGAGGTGTTAAATAAACTCTAGGTTTTGATGGCGGTTGAGTGACAGGCTCAATTAGCGGCTGGGCTTCTACAGGCTCTAAGGCTTCAGGAGCTGTATTTTTACTTTCGTCATTTTGGGCCTCTTCTCCCTGGGAAGCAGCTAATTGACTTAATATCTCGGTAGCTGTTGGTACTTTTACCTCTTCATTATCTTCTTCAGGAGGCAATGTACTGACGACCAATCGTGAGGTCGTAGCTTTGTTATCATGCGCAATACTCAAGGAGCCATCTACACCGACTGTAGATTGCGCCTCCTCTTGTTGGCTATCCTGCTCAGTGTCATCACTGCCCTCTTCTGGTTGCTCTTTTTCATCAGCCTCTTCAAGTTTAGCTGTTATCAATTGCTGGTTGGCGCCAGCTGACATTAGCTCTGCTGCTACCTTCATTGTTTGTGAGGTGGTTTTTTCATTACTGAAACGATCAGTCGTGGCTACGATTCCCGTCAATAGCGCAGTTGCGATCTGCTCATCAATCAAATCTTCTTCAGTCTCTTTATCTAGCGACTTGCCAATCTCCGCCACAATTTCACTCAAGCTACTAGCCTCTTTTGAGTGCAAATTAATAGAGCCCAGATTACTACTTTCATCTCCAACATTTATAGTAGTGACGGTTGCATCATGTAAAATCCTACCATGGGATGCTAGCGCCACATCTATATCTTTTTGGTCCCCTATGCCTAAAGCGATTACTAGCTCAACATTGTAGTCACCCTGAGTAAACTCTAGGTCTTTTTGAGTAATTACTGTTTTATATGGCGTGATGAAAATCTTAACAACGTCTCCATCCACTTTGTACCTTAGGTGATCAGCTTTATCTTTACTCAGCGCAATAATAAAATCGCGCAAACTATCGGCTTTATCTTCAAAAATTTTATCAGGATTTAGAAATTCAATCGCAGACGGAACTTTTCCACTAAAAATAGCCGTTCCGTGTTTTTCTAGCTTGTCAATCATCGCTGTTAAGCCTAGCGCAGCGGAAAGCGCATCAACAGACGGGTCACGTGACACTGTAATTAAAATATTATTAGATTTTTTAATCTGGTCAACAAGTTTTTGTTGGCCTTGATTGACTTCAGCGCTTGATTCTTCTTTGGATATTTTTGTTTTTGATGCGACCATTTATATTTTCTCTTTTAATCATAACCAGCATACCATAGAGCAAGCAACTTTGTCAAGAGCAGTAATTTTATTAGAAATTTGAGTTATTTTTCTACGGGAGGCTTTACATTTTTAACAGATTAAGTTATAATTTGTACCTGATTGAATAAACTATTAATTAAATAAAGGAAATACATGCCAATCATTAAATCTGCGATCAAACGATCAAAACAGTCTAGTAAGCGCCGCGAAAGAAATATAGAAAGCAAGCGCGCACTAAAAGTAGCAACCAAGGACTTTTTAGCGACACCTAGCGCTACTACCCTAGCAAAAGCTCAGAGTGAGCTTGATAAAGCTGTTAAAAAAGGCCTACTCAAGAAAAACACCGCCGCACGACGCAAGGCTCGTTTAGCTAGAATCGCCAAAGAACAAGGCGTTACCCTAGAAAAAAGTGCTAAAGTTACACCAAAAAAGACCGCAACGGCTAAAAAACCGGTAGCTAAAAAAGTGACACCGGAAAAGAAACCTGCCACAAAAAAGACAGCGGCTGCCAAAAAACCTGTCACCAAAAAACCTGCAGCTGCCAAAAAATCTGCTGAAGAAAAATAGTTTTTGGGTTAAATATCAGTTAACGCAACTAACGTCAGCTCAATTGCCTGCCATGGGTCAGTTGAACTAGTCTTGATGCCCTTGTCTGCTTGATATAAGATTTCTAGTATTTTCTTTTCTTGAGCCAAGTTAATACTGACCCCTCTTTTTATACTTTGGATGGCGTAGGGATTGACCCCGAGATCCTTGGCTACACTATCTTGTGAGCTGGCATGGTTAATCGCCATAATATTGATAAATTGACTTATCAGCAGCCCCATTAGCATATGAGGTTCTTGCGTTTGTTTGATCTCATCTATCGTTTGGCGAAGTTTATTCCTGTCTTTTTTTAGTGCTAACGATAACAAATTAAAAGCAAAATCAGTTGGCTTTTTAGGTAAATACTGCTTAATACCCTCAGATGTCAACGCTTCCATCAATATTAGTCTATCCATAGAGCTAACCAAAACCTCCTGATCGACACCCACCCAATCAATCAGCTCTTGTAATATTTTAGGCGAAGTTTTTTGATTTTTATCAGCTAGATAACTCTGCATCCAGGTGGTTATTTGTTGGCTATCTCTCTCCGTTAATTGTTTAAAATCCTCTATTTTGGAATTTTTATTTAGTTCTTTGTATACCACAGTGCGTTTATCTAGCGAATTTTCTATCAGAATGATATTTTTTAAATCTTTGTTTTTGATGATATTTTTAATCGCAATCTCAAAGATATCTTTGCGCTGACTCAGGTTTTTGATAA
This sequence comes from uncultured Candidatus Saccharibacteria bacterium, assembly GCA_964622895.1. Lineage (GTDB taxonomy): Bacteria > Patescibacteriota > Saccharimonadia > Saccharimonadales > Saccharimonadaceae > JAGOZV01. The sequence goes on from CAZUSB010000006.1 coordinate 10,938, forward strand.
CCAAAACGTTTTCGTCGTCAAACAAACTGACGGCAGTTAAGGCTACCGATAAATCGGGTATCGTCAGATCGTCAATTCGCAATATTTTTGGCGAAGCATTTAGCTCTTTTAGGAGCTGTTTTTCTCGTCTTTTGAGAGCATATTGATTATCTCCAGTTAAAACATACAGCATAGCTATTCACCTCCTTTAATCTCTACCTGACAATTCGGACAAATGTGCGTTCCTCGTCCCGCAACACGTATTTTTATAATTTGCTCATGACATCTTTTACAGGGACTACCTTCTCTACGAAAAACTTGAGCAAATTCAAGATAACTTCCCCTCTTGCCCTCTGCGTTTAGGTAGTTACGGTCAGTCGAGCCACCCTTTTTGATAGACAAGGTCATAACTTTTATCGCTTCGTCTAATACCGTTAAGAGTTCTGATTCCGTTAAATGTTTAACCCTCGTAGCAGGGTGAATCTTGGCACCCCACAAGGCTTCATCAGCATATATATTACCAACTCCAGCCAGTACCTCTTGATTCAAAATAGCAGCTTTTATCATGCTGTTTTTGCGACGCCTAATTCTTTGAATAAACTCTTTTTGTGGATGACCTACTAGCGGTTCTGGCCCCAGTTTTGTAATAAATTTTTCTTCGTCAAGCATGGTTGCAGGTAATAATTTTATCCAGCCAAATTTTCTCATATCATTAAAAAATAACGTCGCTTCTCGCCCCTGACCATCAACGAGATTAAATACTACACGCGTATGCCTATCTGGGAGCGGGCTAATCATACTATCACTTGGGTGCCCTCCCGCAAAACTATCGGTGTCTTTTGTTGAGCCGCGAACAATCAGCTGCCCTGTCATTTTCAAATGTATTACCATCGTATATCCCGATGACAGGTCAATCATAATCATTTTAGCTCGGCGACGCACCGAGTTTATTGTCGCATTACCAACAAACGTGTCGATGTCATTTGTAGCGCTTTGAAAACTTTTTTCATTTAAGACAACAACATCTACTATTGTCTTGTTAGTAATAAGTTTATTCAGCCCACTCCTGACGACCTCTACCTCAGGCAACTCCGGCATTATGATGAAGAGTATACGTTAATGTTTTTTAGGATTGATCGTGCCTCAGGAATCTGTACCACAAATAAATCAATGATTTGTTTGGCGCTAGCCTTTAATGTTCCCGGTGAACCAGAACACGTAGACGTCCACCAGCGAGCTACTAGATCGTTATGATAATCTTTTAGTAAGTCAAATTGATAAAATTCTCCTGTCGCACAAACGCCTAACCGATTAGTATCTGCTTCATCCGCAAGCTTTCCACTGGTTAATCCTGCCTTGTTTAGTGCATTAACAAACTGTTTATATGCAGCGACATTGTTTCCAAGCTCTAAAGTATCCACTACAGTATCTAAATATCCCTGATACAGCACTAATTTACGCACACTCGGACCAATTATTATCTGATATGAGCGAAAATTCTCTTGCGCCACAATTGGCCCGCTAGCCACCAACGCCACTGAACGATCAGCTGAAGTGTCTAGTAGTGCCGCGGTTGGATCTAGTATTAAGCTCGTTTCAGAATCCTTAACTTTGCCCTCATTTGCACTTGTTAAAAATATTGCTCGCGCCAAAGAAATCAATACAGCAATAGCGATTGCAATTGCAATAAGTATCAATATTACTGGTAAGATCCGATTTGATTTACGTCTGGCCATTTTTGTCCCCTCTTATGCCTCTATTATATCACTTTAAACGGGCTGCTACACCACTTCCCAATTGTCGCCAATTTTTACATCGGCTTTTAGTTTAATCTTTAGTTCTGGCGCAATATTTTCCATAATTTCTTTAAGCCTCTTTGCTACTTCCTCTGCTTTGTCGCGTGGCGCTTCTATCAAAATGCTATCGTGAACCTGTAGCAGTTGATGCCCTATATCGGGACCGAGGACTTTTTCTACCTCCAGCATCGCTCGCTTCATAAGATCTGCCTCTGTACCCTGAATTGGCATATTAATAGCAGCTCTCTCGGCACCCGTCCGTACCATAAAATTACTACTATTGACATCTGGCGTTGGACGTCTCCGACCATAAAACGTTTCAACGTAGCCATCGGTTCGCGCTTTTTTCAGAGTTTCATCTATATATTGGCGAATTTTTTGTCTCAACTTAAAATAACTATCTATAAAACCTTTTGCTTCATCCATCGACATGCCTGTCGCGACTGATAACCCATGCGGACTCATGCCGTATAATATACCAAAGTTAATCACCTTGGCATTTCGCCTCTGATCATCACTTACCATTTCTAGTGGCACACCGTACACCTCACTAGCTGTTTTCGTATGGATGTCTATATCGCTCTGGAAATCCTTTATCAGCTCCGTATCTTGCGCTAAAACAGCTGCTAGTCTAAGCTCAAACTGTGAATAGTCGGCATTAATAAAGACGTGTCCATCTGATGGAATAAATGCTCTGCGAATTCGTCTACCTTGCGGGCTTCTGACCGGAATATTTTGCAAATTCGGATTGGTACTACTCAGCCTGCCAGTAGAAGTAGTATCCTGGTTAAACGTTGTATGCACACGGTGCTCTTTGTCAGCCAACAGAGGTAAGGTGTCAACGTATGTATTTTTTAACTTTGCTACTTCTCGCGCTTTTTCAATCAATTCTATGACGGGATTTAACCCACGCAATTTGTCTAGTTCTTTTTGTCCAGTACTATAGGCAGTTTTACCTTTTTTTATGCCGGTCGTTGGTAGGTTCATCTCTTCGAATAATACTTGTGATAGTTGTTTTGGGCTGCCAATATTAAATTCCCTACCAGCGAGTGAAAATATTTCTTTTTCTAACTCACTATATTCCTGCTCCATCTCTTTTTGCATCTTTATAAACTCAGAAATATCTATTTTGATGCCTAATTTTTCCATCTTGAACAACAAATATATCAACTTAAAATCAAGTTCTTCGGCAATATACTCTATCTTCGGATGCTGTGATAAATACAGCATTTGTTTGTTGTAAATTTGTCTCATCATATCGGCATACTCGCTATCGGTCTGTGGCTCATAACCTTCAAACAAAGAACTAAGACTCCTGTCCCGTCTCAATGGATTAATCAAAAATTCCGCCTGATTGATATCAAACGGTTTTTGAAAATGTACACTATTTTTAGAAAAATCAGACATCTCTGCTAATTCAGGTACTTTTGCGAGTTGATGATAAAAAGATTTTAGGTCATAGGTAACCACCGGCTTATCTACCAGTCTCTGCAATTCTTGTTTGATGCTCCCTTTCGGCACAACTCTGGCCGAGCCAGTCTCACTCGACACAATAAGCTCGTCTTTTTCATTAAAAAACAATACAGCTCCTGGATAATTTAAGTCTGTAGTCGGTTGCACAAACAGGCTTGGTTGCTCTACCCCATCAACACTCATATTTTTTGGCAAACGATTTACTAATGATGAAAATTCAAGTCTTCGCAATATATCGGCAACCTTCTTGAGGTCTATATCGTCAACATCAGCCACCTCCCAATCAAGTTTTATCGGTACATCAAAATATAATCGAGCAACTTGTTTACTCAAAAATGCCTCTTTTTCGCCTTTTTTTAGCTTGGCGGCAACTGCAGGCTTGATATTGTCTAGGTTTGCATAAATATTTTCCAAAGTTTGGTATTCTTGCAATAGTTTTGCAGCTGTTTTTTTACCAACACCCGCCACTCCTGGGATATTATCAGAAGAATCTCCTGTGAGCGCTTTATAGTCTAAAAACTGATCTACTTTAATGCCATATTTTTCTTCAAAGGACTTTACATCAAACTTTTCTAGATTGGATAGACCATTTTTCAGTGCATAAACTTGCACTGTTGACGATAAAGCCTGCAGGGCGTCAAGATCACTAGTGATAAGAGCGGTATCAATACCTCTGTCCGTTGCCTGTACAGAAAAAGTCGCCATAATATCATCTGCTTCGTAACCATCTATTTCATAAAGTGGCCAACCAAAGGCATCTAAAAGCTCGTATAATATGGGAATTTGTTCATAAAAATCGGGAGGTGCTGGCTTGCGTCCCGCCTTGTATTCTGGGTAAATATCTTTACGTTTTTGAATATTGGTGCCTCTCTTGTCCCATGCCACCGCTACATAATCAGGTTTGATCTGTTTAATTAGCTCAATAGATAAGCTGGCAAAACCAAATACACCCCCTGTCGGAGTACCATCACTAGTCGATAGATGAGGCATAGCATAATAACCTCTATAAAAAACGGATTTCCCATCAATGACAGCTAGAGTTTTCATCTTATTTAATTATACCATGCACTCCATGGCGTCATATTGCCATATCGTCTTATAATCTGCTATAGTCAAGTTAATGGTAAAACAATCTTCTGCAAAAATCATTGCCTTTGTCGGCATGCCAGGCGCAGGTAAAACTTCCGCTATTGACTATCTATCCGAAAAGAACATTCCGCGTGTCTATTTTGGAGGGGTTGTGTTAGACGCACTAACGAGTGAGGGCTACGAAATTAATCCTGCCAACGAAAAAATGATGCGCGAGAAATTACGTCGCACACACGGAAATGATGTGATTGTAAATCGCATTATCACTCAGATAGAAGACCTGATTGGCGCTGGACAAAAACAGATTTTAGCTGATGGATTATACTCGTGGACAGAGTATAAAGCGCTGAAACAGGCTTTTGCTCACCAAGTAATAGTCGTGGGCGTGACCGCTCCACGAAAAGTACGACATAAACGACTAGCCCTCCGTCCTGTTCGCCCCCTTAACCGAGACGAGGCGTCAAAAAGAGATTGGGCAGAGATAGAAAACCTAGAAAAAGGTGGTCCGATTGCCGTAGCAGACTATTATGTCAACAACAACGAAGATCTGGACTTTCTACACAGCCAGATTGATGAGCTAACTAAAGAAATAAATTTTTAGTTTAAATATTCGTGCAGTTTTCTGGCATTTTTATGTTTTCGCAACTTGGTTAAAGCTTTGGCTTCAATCTGACGTATTCGCTCTCGTGTGACGGCGAACTCCTGCCCCACCTCTTCTAATGTATGATTTTTGCCGTTATCCAATCCAAAGCGCATACGGACGATTTTTTGTTCCCTGTCTGACAGGGAGGATAGTATATCTCTAACCTGCTCTTTTAATAACTGTGTGGCAGCAGCTTCTTCTGGCGTCACACTGTCCTCGTCTTCAACGAAATCGCTCAGAGTACTATCTTCTTCGTCGCCATCTCGTCCAATGCCAGCATCAAGTGATGTGATATCTTGTTTAATTTTGATAACATATTCAACTTTTTCCGGAGTCATTTCAAGCTCTTCAGCTAACTCATCGATCGTCGGCTCGCGATTAAACTCTTGCGTCATGCGCCTTTGAGTACGCAGAAGTCGGTTAATCGTCTCCACCATATGAACTGGAATACGAATCGTCCTGGCTTGATCAGCAATCGCCCGAGTAATCGCCTGGCGGATCCACCATGTAGCATAAGTTGAAAACTTGAACCCCTTGTCTGGATCAAATTTTTCTACCGCTCGTAGTAGTCCGGTGTTTCCCTCTTGGATTAAATCCAAGAAATCTAGGCCTCGTCCGCTATAGCGCTTAGCGATTGACACTACCAATCTCATGTTTGATTCTGCCATTTTATCTTTGGCTTTTTTCTCACCTTTTAATACTCGCTGCGCCAACGCAAATTCTTCCTCGCCAGTAAGAAGTGGTATTTTTCCAATTTCACGTAAATACATTCGAACGCTGTCGTCTGTCGCATCATCAAAATACTGACCCTTGTCAATTTCTACCTCCTCCTCTTGTTCTTCTTCTACAAGTTCTTCGGGATTTGGCTCATCTAGATCACTTAAACGATTCTTTTTATCTTCGTCTTCAACAATGTTACTTTTATCTGCCATGACTCTCCTTTATAAATACATTTAGCTGTTGCCTGATTTTAGCCGCCTCGGTTTCATCGCCCAATAGCTCGGCCTCTTTTAGCTGCTTAGTTAGTTTTAGCTTCTTTTGTTTTCTTTTTCTTTCATCTAGCTGATGCAGGAGTTGCGACATTTCGTCTGCTTGATTTTCTTTACTCCAATCATTATAACGCTCTTCAGCCCTTAATAGTAATATTTTTACATAGATTTCAATATTTTGCAACTGCGCCTCAATTTCTTCGGCCTTAGTTTGGGGATTTTTTACCATAAAATCAGCCAGTTGTTGACGCTCCGGAGTTGACATAAAATCCGCGAGGTTCGGTGGTAACTTATCGGTAAAATCGTTATTTATAAGTGCCAACCCCAAAATGTTGTCTTCAAACTGAGTTTCGTCGGCTACGAGAGCTTCTTGTGGTTTAGCTTTAATTATTTTTTTAGATTGCTGTTCGGCTTTAGTCTTGGTGGCTAATTTCTCTCTCAAAGCTCCTTTTGATATTTCCGACAGGTCACCGATTTTCTTTAAATAATAATCGGTCAAAACCGGATCCTCTATTAACCTTACCAACTTTAAGGTAGCGTTTATAAAATTACGCTTACCAATTGCTGTTTTTAAATTTTCTTTTTGATAATACTGGGAAATAACCCAATCAATCGCCGGTTTCTCGTTTGAAACAGCTTCTTTCCATAGGTTCGGATCTTTTTGGATCAATTCATCTGGATCCTTTACATCATCTGGCAGTGATACGATAAATAAATCAATATCCATGCCTTGAGACAACTCAATGGCGCGTTCTGTTGCGTTTAGTCCTGCCTGGTCTCCATCAAAAGCTAGTTTTATCTTTCGGGTAAATCGCGCTAATGTCTTTAGGTGCGCTAAAGTCATGGCCGTCCCAGCGGTTGCCACAACATTTGTCACCCCCACTTGATGACTGGCAATAACGTCCATATTGCCTTCGGCAATAACTACAAAATCTTCTTTACGAATCGACTCTTTAGCCTGAGACAAACCAAAAACATGTCTGCCTTTATCATAAACTACAGTTTGTGGAGTATTAAGATACTTTGGGCTATTTGGCTCATTTTTTAATTGACGTGCGGTAAAACCAATCACCTGTCCAGACTGATCCATCAGAGCTACGGTCATGCGCTGCCGAAACAGATCTCCGTTAAATCTATTTAAAAGCCCAGCTTTTTGAATATCTTCGGTTTTAAACTTTCTTCCGTGCAGGAAATTCACTAACGCCTTACCAGTCGACGGTGCGTAACCAACCCCAAATTGCCGGACAATCTCTTTTGTCATCTTGCGCTCGTTGAATACATAGTCCATAGCTCGTTGATTATTTGCAAGACTGTGTTGATAATACTTATTTGCCAGCGTATTTAGGTCTACTGCCTTTTTTCTGTCGGAAGCTATTTTTTTATCGCCTTTGTTATACATCGTCAGGTCAACACCAGCTTTCCGTGCCAATAATTCCAGAGCCCCAACAAAATCTAACCCTTCAACTTCCATGATAAACGTATAAATGTCACCACCCTTGTTTGAGGAAAAATCGTGCCAGATATTTTTATCTGGACTGACCATAAAGCTCGGTGTTTTTTCATTTGAAAATGGACTCAACCCTTTTAAATTGCGTCCGGCTCGTTTTAATTGGACGTATTCACCGATAACGTCTTCTATGTCTAGTCTTGCCCTAACCTCTTCTTTGGCGTCTTGCATATTTCCATTATATAGGAGCGGAGACGTTAATAAAGCTTTGCCTCTTTAAAACTAATGGCTTTTATGCTTAAATTGTTATATATGCAACCAAATCAACCACAAAATCAACAGCCTGTCCAGCCTCAACCCGTCTCGACAGATTATCTGGACGAAATAGCTACCCAGGAGGTAAAATCTGAGAAATTTTCCCTAAAAAAGATATTGATTTTTGGTGGATTAGCACTGGTTATAGTCTTAACTCTGCTATTTGTTTTGTCTAGTGTCGTCGGTAAAGGTCTATCTTCCACCGAAAGATTAGCAGGAAAACTCTATGCCACTAATAATGTTGTAGAATATACAATAAAAAAGAAAGTTATCAAGAACAATAAGCTACGCGCATTAAACTCCACCCTCGCACTTACACTCAAAGATATTATCCGCGATACCAATGACGGATTTCTAGCAAAAGGCATAAAATTCGAAAAAATGAAAGAAAACAAAAAGATATTGGCAATAGAAAATTCCCAGGAAATTGATGAAATACTGGAAGAGGCACGACTTAATGGTAACTTTGATCAAACTTATGTTATAGAGATGACGCACTCCCTAATAAGCTTGAAAATTTTGATGGAAAAAGTTTCAAATGGCAACACGACAGTATCTATGCGTTCAGGACTCTTACAGGGTATAGAAAACCTCACTCCTATCATTGAGCAATTTGAAGAATTCGGCGCAGCGACTCGTACATCGCTTTAGTTTTGCGCCAATTAATTTGTGCCAATTAAGAATTATTTTTGACTAAATGATAGCTTAGGTTTACCAAGTCTTTGGTGTCATCATCTGTCAATTGTCCGCTACAAACGATTCTATTCCAAAGATGTTTATTCATATTTTGTGCTGGCATAACACTTTCGTATTCTGCTCGAAGTTTTTTTGCTAGCAAACGATCACACTTCAAAGTTATCTGTACTGGTTTTGAGTTGTTTAAAATCAGCGCAAATATCTTTGGCTCTTTGTCAACTAATGTTTTATAAATCGTATGGCTCGGTTCAGTATTGGTATCGATTTCAACCTCCGCAAAGGATAATATATAATCTTTTAGTTCGGACTCGTTCATTTGTTGTGTTTACCTACGTATCTTAAATAATACTTCAACTCTTCTATACTACCCCTTATGTCACTTAAGGCACGATGCTCTTCGGGCTTTAAAAATCTTTTGTCCATTTTATTTTCAAAAATAATTTTCCATGAACTCACATCTAGAATCCGGTAATGTAACTTACACATAAGATCAGGCCAATTCTTTGCGAGAAATTTATGATCCATATAAACTGAATTACCTGCTAAATAAATTGGTTTCGTCTGATCAAAATGTTGTTCTATAAAATCAATTAAGGATTTTTCTACACTTTTAGAACTTTTACCATGTGCATTTTGTTCTAATAAACCATCCCGAGCCTTTGTATTTTGATCCCAAAACTGCTTATTAGCGTGTATCCTTTCTGCTAGCTGGGCGTCAGGCACCCTGACAACCCCCTCATAACTAGCGACTTCTTTGAGGTCATAATTCGTTGCAACTACTGCAACTTCCAAGATGGCGTCTTTTTCAGGATCAAGACCGGTCATCTCTAGGTCTATCCACAGTAAATTAGCTTTTTTAGTCATTTATTTCTTTTTTCCCTTATCGTCAGTGGCAACACTATATAATCCCGATATCCTCAAAAATGCATAGATGACAGCCGCTGTTGCGATCAAAGTTATAAAGGAAGATAAAAATGCTCCCCACTGAAATTCTGCGCTTCTCTTCCAAATTTTAATTGTCCACTCAGCTTGCTGCAATGATTCTTGCGACCCCACTAATAGCTGCACAATCGGATCAACAAAACTCTGCACAAATTGTTTAACTGTACTACTGGCTGCTGTCCCAACTGCAAGACCAATTGCTAACCCGGCCACGTTTTGTGCTTTCAAAAAATTCATAAACCCGCCGACCTCGCCTTGTTGGGTTTTTTCTTTGGCAATTTCTTCCACCTCTTTAGCCTTAATAATAACCTCTCTATTCATTTTTTTAATAGTCTGAACAGGAGACTTTCGTTTTCTAGATTTTTTAGGAGTAATAACCTCTACCGTAGTTTTGTCTTTTTTTGTCATTTTTATCCTTTCTTACATTTTTGCTGGTACTTCTATCCCAAGTATGTTCAATCCGTCGCTAAACACATAACTTATCTTTTTAAGCAGGTTCAAGCGATGATTTTTCTCAGTTGATTCTGCATCTTTAACTCGTGTATCTTCATAATAACGATTCATTTCTCGTGATAACTCATACAAAAATGTTGCGATTTTATGTGGTTCATGATTTCTGTATGCTTGCTCAAGCACTACCGGATATTCGTTAATTTTTAATAGTAACTCTTTCTCGGGTACATAATTGTAGTTTTTTTCTAACTCATTTTCATCACTAGTTGTGGACTGAATAATTTTATTAATCCGTACGGCACTATATTGTACCGAGGGTCCTGAAAATCCAGACAATGAAAAGATTGTATCCCAATCAAATAAAATATTTGTGCGTCGGTCAGCCGTAAAGTCACTGAACTTGATAGCTCCTAGCGCGATTTTTTTAATATCTTCTAACGACACTGTAAAGTCATCGTGTTGACGACCAGACACCACTTCTTTTGCTTTCTTTTCGGCGGTATCTAATAGTTCTTCCATTAAAACTACACCCTTGCGACTACTCATCTTTTCACGCTCGCCATCTTCATTTATTTGGTCAATCATACCAAAATTCAAATGAACCAAATCAGTTTTGATATTTAATTTTTTAGCCATCGCAAAAAGTTGGCGAAAATAAAATGACTGTTCATCGCCAACAGCATAAATTACCGTGTCCGGATGAAATTTATTTTCTCTAAATAAGATTGTAGCGAGATCCGTCGTTGCATAAAGGGCGGCGCCATTTGATTTTTGTACTAAAACAGGTGTTTTGATACCCTGCTCAGTTATGTCAATAATCACCGAACCATCATCGTTCTTTGTGGCTAAACCGCTGTTTATGAGCTCTTGAACGATCTCTTTGCCTTTTGGTGCAAAAAACGCTTCACCGTATTCGTAGTCAGTAGAAATTTGTAAACGCTCCATAATCTCATGTATATGATCTAGGCTAATTTTGCTAAATCGTTGATTAAACTCAACCGCTTGACTATCACCTTCCTCCAGTCTTAATAGCCAATCTTGCACTTGGTCTGCCAGCTCACTACTTCCAGCTTCTTTTTCTAACTTGAGGGCCTTTTTAGTTTTTATATAAATGCGTCCTAGTTCATAAACGCCATCTTTTTTTAGCGTCTCCTCGTCGCTAAAATTCAAAAAACCAACTACCCACACCCCAAACGGTGTACCATAATCACCTAAGTGATTGTCTGTAATAACATGCCAACCCATTTTTTCGTACAATTTTTTGATTGCCCAACCTTGGTTGCCTGATCGAAGATGCCCGATACTATACGGTTTTGCCATATTATTGCTCGGATATTCAACAATAACAGTCTTACCCTCTCCAGTAGTAGATCCACCAAAATTTTCTGACCACTGCTTCTCAAGTTGTTGCGCAAGAAATGCCGGCTGAACTCTAAAATTAATAAACCCAGGGCCCTCCACCGAGATATCGTAATAATTATCATTGTTTTGCAATTCACTAACTATCTCCTGGGCAATATCGCGAGGGGGTTTGCCCAACTCTTTTGCCAACTCCATAGCAACAGTGGTGGAGTAGTCACCAAATTCTACTTTAGGGCGCGTTAATGTAACAGGCTTTTCTAGTCCGTAAGTATTTTTAATAATATGTTGAATTTCTTGATTCACACTATATAGTTTACCAGAGAGAAGAGTTGCTGTATAGCAGAGGCTTATTGACAGCCGATGCACATAGTTGCATCTGACGGGTCAACTGGCGCACCACCAATTGTCTGTGATGTAGTTTGCGCTATTTCCATCGCCTTGTCTATCGCTGCTAGCTTTTCTTCTAGTGTCATGTCGTCGTTAATGATTTGTGATGCGTTCATTTCTGCCCCCTGTTGTTGTTAATTAGTGTAGCTTATGCTTAATTATACGCTATATATAGCGCTTTTGCACCTATTTTTAGTTGTAATAATACCAACAATTAACTGTGGATTACTTACTTTCCGCTATTTACCTCATAACTTGTATTGGTGCTCTCAAAAAAATTCACCAATTCTAGTGTGTCATTTGCGGTGGTCATCCACTGTGCAGGATTTTCTACACCGTACTCTGGCTCAAAACCAAGTTCCACCAAGCGTCTGTCGGTCATGTGCATGACGTACTGGTTGACATAATCAGGATTAACCCCCAAGATGCCGTTTGGTAGCATGTCTTTGTTGTAAGCTTTTTCAAGCTCTACCGCCTGTAATATAAGTTCACGAATTTCATCAGCAAATTCTTGTGTTTGAAGCTCTGGGTTTTCGTCCATAATCGTTAGTAGAAGATTTATACCAAAAGTCAGGTGAAGATTTTCGTCCTTGGTGATCCAATCAAGAAGCGTGCCGACATTACGTAGCAATTTGCGACGGCGGAAATTCATACCAACCATAAACCCGCTATAAAACCAGATACCCTCAAGCACGATATTATAAGCAACCAATGAGCGTACGAAGTCTTTTTTACCCTCAATTGTGGTGATATCAAGATTTGGATCTAACATAACCTCTAGGTGCTTGTTTTGAAAATCAGCTTTATCCGCAAGTGATTTTTTACCAAAGCCTGCAGCATAAATCTCTTCCCTATCAAACGGAAATGTCTCAATGATATATTCAAATGTCATAAAGTGATTCGCCTCTTCCCACATTTGTTTACTGAGGTAAAGCTGTGCTTCGGCTGCATTTACATAGGGATAAATACCAAATGCTAGCGATTTGTTTATCAAAAGCTCGTTGGGGTTGAGATAACTAATGACGGTTTTTAGGGCGTGTTTTTCATCGTCGGATAATTTGTCAAAATCCACTAAATCTTGCGATAACTGAACCTCATTGGGAAACCAGGTATTGGCCACCGCTTGGTTATATAAATCGTATGCCCATGGGTAGCGAATCGGATGTAGACTCAATCCATCGCGAAGACCTGAGCCTAAAATGCCCTTTGGTTTGGCTTGCGCCTTGTTCTCTTTTTTTGTAGTCACTTTTTTTGCCATTTTCATTTCCCCCTTTATATAATTATTTTTTCTTAGCAAAACTAAAGCCGCCCATAGAACCGCCGGTGCGAACTTTTTGCTCTTTAACTTTTTCTACTGAAATGGTTTGCTGCTCGGATTGATGCCGTGGCTTAACGTGTAGATAGTAGGTAGTTTTTAACCCACGTTTCCATGCTTCCATGTAAATTTTTTCGTACTCATCAATATCACGAGTTTCCAGATAAATATTTCGGCTGATTGCTTGGTCAACCCATTTTTGGGCACGTCCAGCGACCTCAATAAAAGCATAGGGTGACAATTGAAAACTGGTTTTATAAATATCCTTAATCTTTTGTGGGATTTGTGAAATATTTTGCACATCGCCCTGCTCTACTAGCAGATCTTCTTTTACTTCATCCCAAATACCGATCTCTTTTAGCTGATTAACCAGGTTTTTATTAATCTCTAGGAACTTGCCGTTCAAAGTTGAGCGGCTAAATATCTGAGAAAATTGTGGGTCAATACCTGGAGTAGTACCGGCGATATGTCCAATATTGGCAGTCGGTGCGATCGCCATAACAGTGGCGTTACGCATGCCTTTTTTGACTTTTTTACGTAATTTTTCCCAATCTTGCTTACGTGCGCGGCTGATTTTTACTTTTTCACCTCGATCTTTTTCTAGTAAATCAATCGTGTCTATCGGTAAAATACCCAGGTCCCAGCCACTACCCTTGTAGCTTGGATAACTTCCTAATTTTTGAGCCAAGTTTGCCGACTCGTCAATCGCATAATAACTAATAAACTCCGCTAACTCATCAACTAAGTCATAAGCTTCTTCGCTTTCATAACTATAACCCATTTTTTCTAAAACGTCTGACAACCCCATAAACCCAAGCCCCAGCGCGCGTGTCTGGCTATTGGCATGCATAGCTTCAGGCACCGGCAATTTCGTAATATCAACAAGATTATCTAATTGCCGGATAGCACTTCTGACGCTCGCTTCCATCTCGGTAAAATCCCATTTTTTAGTTTTAGGATCTAAGAATGCCGACAGATTGATACTGACGAGATTACAGACAGAAATATTGTCATTGTCTTGTGGTAATGTGATTTCGGTGCAGAGATTTGACAAATGAATCGTGCCAGTATTGTTATTTAACGCTCGCACGTTGATAGTGTCTTTCCAGGTTAACCACGGGTGAGCAGTTGCCTGAAGCTGAATCAACATTTGTCGAAATTGCTCACGCGCAGATGTTTTTTCGAATCTTTTAATCTTGCCTTTGTCTGCTTGTTTAATATAATAATTATATCTTTTTGCAAACTCATCACCATAAAGTTCAGTCAAATCCATGACGTCAGCAGGATCAAACATATACCAATCTTCATCATTTTTAACTCGACGCATAAACTCATCGCTCATAAATACTGCGATATTAGCAAATCGTGTACGAAAATAAGGATCGCCAGAGTTACTGCGCAGATCCAAAAACTGCGGAAAATTGATGTGCCAGTTTTCCATATATAGAGCCGCCGCACCAGCCTTTTTGCCTTTTCTACTAACTGCAAATAAAGCCGTATCAATCATTTTCATAAATGGAATCGGCCCGGTACTCTCGGTGTTTGTAGTCTTAACGGGACTCCCCGCTGCACGGAGCTTGGTAAACCCTATACCAATCCCGCCAGTCCCCTTAGCAATAAACATCGTATCGCGAACACTCTTTGCAATTGATTCCATATCGTCATCAACATTTATCAAAAAACAGTTGGAAAGTTGAGGAAATGCACCACCAGCATTAACACGAGTTGAACCTCCAGGTACATAATGAAGATTGCTCATGTGATGATAAAAATCAAGCGCCGATTTTGTCGGGTCTTTTTCGTTTAAGCTCATCCCCATAGCAATTCGCATATGGGTGTATTGTGGTAGTTCAACCGCCTCGGCACTGCCCTTGCGCAAGGCGTAACGACTAGCGTTAGTCACCACCCCTAGATACTTACTCAGCTTATCCTTCTCTGGATCAAGAGCGCCTGCTAGTTCGTCTAGATCAAAGCGACCGTCTGTTAGTTCAGGCGTTAACAGTCCTTCTTCAACCCCCCACTTGATGAACTCTGGAAATTTTTCAGTATGTAGCTTTTTGAGCTCTGATTCATTTTTGTATTCACCAAGATTCTTTTTATACATAGCGTCAAGCATCAAATAGCTAGCGACACTATCATAATCAGGGTCGTCTTTGATATTTTGTAGAGCTGCATTGACTAACGACTCAGTCAGCTGCTCGGTTGTCATTTTATTGAAAAGTGTAAGTTCTGTTTGCTTGGCGATAGTCGCTACCATTTCAATCTGGCTAGGTAGGCCAGTAGTTGCCTGCAATAATTTAAGTTTTATACGGCTAGCGTCGTAGTCCTGTAAAGTGCCATCACTGGTCGTGACCTGAAGTGCTTTCATTGTTTTTTACCCCAATCTCTGATGTGACTATAGTCACACTGTTTATTTATTCATCACTATATATGGTGTCTATACATAAGTATAAACGCTATATATATGG
>CAZUSB010000007.1:0-23395 GCA_964622895.1 uncultured Candidatus Saccharibacteria bacterium
CGGGTCAATGCAAAAAACATAACCGTCATCGCGATATAAGTCACAAAACACCACGGGCAGATGACTTGAATAATAAAGGTGCTGATATAAAGTAGCGCCAAGGCAAAGACAAAACCAAGACTAACTCCCAGTTGTGCTAAAAACATAAATAACTTCGAGAGTGTACCACCCATTAACAATGCTACCGCTAGCGTGACAATCACCGGCAATGCCATCAAACCGATAAAGCTATTAGGAAAGCCAAGTAGCGATGCCGTCGGATGGAGAGCTACACTAACACAGTTGACGACCGCATTGATGCTACATGACAAAACTACATCTGGATTGGCGGCTATTTCTAGCGCCTGCACTGATAACACAAAAGATGCTAGCAGAGCTACTCCACTCGCGACCAATAGTGTGATCAAGGTCCAAAAATTATCCTTTTTGATTTTTTCCTTGCTAGTTAGCCAATCTTTAATCGCCTTGATCATAATATGATACCTCGTCCATTAGAGGCAGCGGTCTGCCTTTCCATAATTTTAAAACCGAACCGTTTTGAGCTAACGCAACAACACTAGGATACTCTGTAATATCGTACACTCTGCAAAAATCTGTGCCCTCGCGCGATTCAGGGTCTACAGTTTGGATTTCCTTGTTCACCCTTTTGCCGTAATCATTAATATACTCTTCTACTTCTCTTGTATAATCTCGCATCTCTGGATAAACAAATACTATCGGCATATCACTACTTCTCCTTTTTCCTATGATACTGCAGTGTTTTTACAAAATCATCCAACGTCTTGAAGTCATGATAAACACTAGCAAAGCGTACATAAGCGACTTCGTTTCTTTCCGCTAATTCGTCAAGCACCAAGTCTCCAATTTGTTTTGAGGCCACTTCAGACTCGCCTAGCGCATATAAGCCATCCTCGACAGCTGTGATGATTTCTTCTATCTCTATGTCACTATCAAAAAACTTACCGACAGACTTTTCTACTGCATTCATCAGTTTATCTCGGTCAAATAACTCACGAGTGCCACTTTTTTTAATAACAGCTAAATTCGGTTTTTCTATTCGCTCATATGTTGTAAATCTTACACCATCAGGCGTTTCTCTACGGCGGCGTATAGTTAAACCATCCGCACCTTCTCGCGATTCTATGACACGACTATTTGCCAGGTCGTATAGTGACATCAAAGACTAATCCTTCTTCTTTTTCTTTCGACGGCGCAAAAAGGCCGGCGTATCTGATTCGTCATCTTCTTCTGGTTGTGCCCAAATGTTTGCTGGCTGAGTGTCATCGGTAAAGTCATTTTTCGCTTCTTCTTGCTTGTCTAGATTTAAATCAATTGAACTAACCTCGTCGGCAGTCACGGAACCATATGAGCTATCTGGAACTTTGTTGACTGACTCATTTTCCTCTTCGGATGACTGCTCGTAAAAATAAGCAGAGTCAAATCCAGTCGCGATAACCGTGATAATCAATTCGTCTTCCATATCGGGCCTCAAAGTTGCTCCAAAAATAATGTTTGCATCTGGAGAAACTGCACCAGTAATAATCTCGGCCGCTTCTTGAATCTCACTCATGCTCATATCGTAACCACCAGTTACATTAAACAGTACGCCTTTTGCGCCATCTATAGAAACCTCAATCAGTGGCGACTCTATCGCCTGCTGAGCTGCTTGGACGGCACGATTTTCTCCACTAGCTCTACCGATACCCATCAGCGCCGAACCAGCGTTACTAATAATCGCTTTAACATCGGCAAAGTCCAGGTTGATCAACCCATGTTCAGTGATGAGCTCTGATATTCCCTGCACACCCTGACGCAAAACATCATCGGCGATTTTGAAAGTTTCAAGTAGCGGTGTACGCTTGTCAATCGTTTGTAGCAGTCGGTCGTTTGGAATCGTGATAAGGGTATCTACATTTCGCCCTAGGTTCAAAATAGCACCATCGGCATTTTTACGGCGTTTTTCGCCCTCAAAGCTAAATGGTCGGGTTGCTACTCCGATAACTAAAATATCCATTTCGCGCGCCACTTCTGCTACTACAAAACCAGCACCCGATCCGGTTCCACCACCTGCTCCAATCGTCACGAAAATTAGGTCTGCACCCTTTAGGGCTTCTTTAATTTCTTCGCGCGACTCGTTGGCAGCTTGCTCTCCAACAGAAGGATTTGCTCCGGCGCCAAGTCCTCGCGTGGTATCGCTACCAATATGTAATTTTATATCGGCATCGCTGTTGTGTAGTGCCTGAGCATCGGTATTAATAGCAATAAATTGCACACCGGATAATCCCGCCTCTTTCATGCGATTTACGGCTGCCCCGCCTGCACCACCAACACCAACAACCTTGATGCTTGCAAAAGTTTGAATCTCACTCGGTTTTATTTCTGCCATCTTTTAGACCTCTCTATATCCTCTTTAAGTACTATTATATCAAATTTATGAACGAATCTTTTTTAAGAACTTATTTATAAATCCACTTTTTGCACTACCACCTCTAAAATCACCCGCAGGAGCTTGGCTATCTAGTTGGCTATCTATAAGCATAAGCCCAAAAGCACTAGCATATTCTGGAGTGTTGTACTCTTCCCCGACCCCACTATACTCTGGTAAAATACCAACTCGCGCCGACAAATTGAGCGTCTCTTTGGTGTAATCTACCAAGCCACGCAGTTCCGCTGAACCACCAGTCAAAACTAACCCACTAGGCAAGCGACCAGCCCGACCAGCTTTCTTTAGTTCATTTTGGACATGCTCAAAAATTTCATCTAAACGCGCTTCAACAATATCGTCTATCTCTGCTGTTTGGAAAGTTAGGATTTCGTCACCTTCTTTTATGCTAATGCCTGAGTTTTCTTTGCGCCTCAATGCACTGGCGTGATCAATTTTAATTTTCTCGGCAACTTGTGGGTCAACTTTAAGGCCGATCGCCAAATCATTTGTGATATTGACACCTCCGATTGGAATAATACCAACATACTGTAGGTCGCCATCCTCGTAAACACTCACGCTTGTTGTGGAGCCTCCGATATCTATAACAGCTACACCATTTTCTTTTTGTGATTCATTTAGAACCGCTTCTGCTGCTGCTACACCTGACACAATAGTGTTCCTTGGTTGCAATTTTCCATCTTGGGCAGATTTATGCAGATTTGAAATGTATGGAGTTAAAGCAGAAATGACATGAGCGTTAATCTCTAGACGCGTACCCGTCATACCAACTGGATCTTTTATTCCATCTTGTCCGTCAAGTTTATAGGCGTGTGGTATCACAGATAGTATCTCGCGATTAGCCGGAACTTTACCGATAGTAGCCACATCTTTTAGGCGATCAATATCATCAAGAGTAATTTCATGATCAACATTTCCAGCTGCGATCATGCCATCAGTTTTAGTTGTCATAATATGCGCACCATTGACACTAATAGTTGCTTCATCCACCTGATGACCACTAATGCGCTCAACTTCTCCCAGCGCGTCATCTATCGCTTGACTTGGCCCAGCTAGATTTATCACCACTCCTTTTCGTAGACCACTATTTGGCACTTTTGACACTCCAACTACCGTAATCGTAGGCACACTGTTGATATATTCTACATGACCAACGACCGCTCTAACAGCTGTTGTACCAACGTCAACACCGACGGCGTATTTTGGGCTATCTTGCATATGGCTATTATACAGGTTTTAGTTGGCCTTTGGCAAGTTCAGTTTTGCTAATTTAGTGTCGTTAAAATTTCCGCACCATCTTCTGTGATCAAGACGGTGTGCTCAAAGTGCGCACAAAGCGAATTGTCTTTACTATAAATGGTCCAGCCGTCTTCTTTGTCTTGCTTGATACGACCATTGCCCAGAGTCGCCATCGGTTCAATTGCTATAGTGTCACCAGCCCTTAAAATAGTGCCGGTACCTTTTTTGCCGTAATTCGGTACGTCTGGAGGCATGTGCATTTCTTGCCCAACGCCATGACCGATCAGTTCAGTTACTACCCCCAAATTACCGGCTCGTAAAACTTTTTCAACTGCAAAACCAATATCACCAGTTTTTGTGCCCGCACCTTTGATTGCATCTATTCCTGCATACAGACTTTGTTCTGTAATTTTTAATAAATGCTTAACCGAGCCTTTTGGTTCTTCATCAACCACCATCGTGAAAGCCGAGTCAACTTTCATTTTTTTGTAAGTTATGACCATATCAAAACTAACGACATCTCCTTTTTGGAAAGGGCGGTCTTTTGGTATACTATGAACCAATTCGTCGTTGACACTAATACAAATTGCGCCTGGGAAGTTTGGTATAGGCTCTAGATAAGTAGGTGTAGCGCCTCTTTTGATGACTTCTCTCTGTACCCATTCATCTACTGACTTTTCGGTCATGCCAGGCTTCACAAACTGTCGTAACTCATTAAATATTTCAGCTAAAATCCGACCACCTTGACGCATGGCGGTGATTTGTTCCGGGGTGTTAACGGTATATGTTAATTGCTTATTCTCAGACATACTCTACTTCGGCTCCACTGACAAGCCATAGGCTGCCAATTCATTAACTATTCGATCATGAACTTGACCGACCGTACCAACACCATCGACATGAGCAATGCTTACGCCCTGCTCATTTAGGTAGCTCAAGACTGGATACATTTTTTGACGATAAATTTGTAGACGTTGCTCAATCGCTTCGGGTGTGTCATCAACTCGACCACGTAATTCTAAACGCTTAAGTAATTCAGATTTTGGCACCTCTAATACTATCACCAGGCCAATATCACGTCCGTAATCAGATTTATGATTAACCAACCACTTCGCCTGTTCTAATTCTCTTGGATAACCATCTAGAATTAGATGATCAATATCTTTAGCTTTGCCTATAGCTTGGCCAATCAATTTATTGGTTGCTTCATAAGGCACCAGTTGACCGGTACTCATGATTTTGTGCAGTTCTTCGTCTTTGCTATCACGCAAAAGCTGACCAGCACTCAACCAGCGCCAGCCGTGACGTGCAGATAAAAGCTGTCCTTGGACGCTCTTTCCTGAACCGGCTGGACCAAAAAAAACTATCATGCGATCAGTATTCTTTGCTTAGCGAATACCCATTCGCATATTAGCAAATTTCTCTTCTCGGCGTGCTCGTCTAATAATAGCTTTTTTACGGCGCTCAGTCTTGCTCAGCGGCTTGCTGAAGCGCATTGTTGCCTTTGCGTTTGCCACTACTCCACTTTGTAGCACCTTTCGGTTAAAGCGACGCATTAAGTTTTCGTTTGCTTCGTTCTCGTATTTTCTTGTTACTTGTACCATATCGTTAGTTATTGTACCAGATAGACCAATCTATGACAAGATACTTTAGCCAGAAATTTCCAGATATTCGATCATGCCAGTAAGAGTTTGCTTGCCTCTCCACTGGTTGATACCGATTTTATACCACACATTAATGCGTGTATTGGGCTCAAGATAAAATTCTTTAGGCGCATTAAATGAAACTAACTCCAACTCGTCATTACCCTGTGAGATTTGAAGCTTAAGATGCTGCCCCTTGTCTCCCATACTGCGTTTTGAGTCAATCAGAGCATTTTCCGTATAAAATACTGGTTCTGGATTGGCCACTCCGTACGGCTCCAATTGCTTCAAGCTTTGCGCAAGATTTATATTCAAATCCGATAACTGGACTGATAGGTCTTCATTGGGTAAGAGCCACTTCTCTTGATCTGCCAATCCGAGTGATAGATAATATTGATTAACTGCTTTTCTAAAACTCTCTATATCGTCAGTTTTTAGAGTCACACCAGCCGCTACTTTGTGTCCGCCGCCACGAACAATATGATCATGAGCATAATGAATGGCATCAGCTACGCTAAATTCACCGAAACTTCTGGCTGACCCAACAGACTCTTCACCTTTTTCTGAAATCAAAAATGTTGGCTTTTTAAACTCTTCCATGATTTTTGACGCAACAATACCGATAATTCCAGAGTTCCAATCCTTGTGATTTAACACTAGCACCTGATCACCCTGATGAGTATTAGCTAATTCTTTGGCGATTTCGGTGATTTCGTCTTGTTCTAGCCTCCTTTGGCTATTTAGTTTATCAAGCTAATCAGCTTTTATGATACTACTCTTATGATCAACCGCCCTCAATAACGTCAACGCCTCATCAGCAGTCTTTAAACGACCGGCAGCATTTATTCGTGGTCCTAATCCAAACCCCAGAGTACGTTCAGTAATATTGTCTTGAGTCGTTCCACTAATTGCCAGAAGTGCTTTAATACCAGGACGATGTAATTTTGACATCACCTTTAAACCCCAATAGACGTTATTACGATTCTCATCTATCAAAGACACCGAATCACAAACAGTGCCCAGAGCAACTAGATCCAGCAGCCACTTTTCTTGACCATCGGGCAGACCTGGCAGTTCCGTCTGTAGGGCCTGCACCAACTTAAAAGCAACACCGACTCCACAAAGATCTAAAAAAGGATAAAGCTTCTTCTTCCTGTCAATTAAAACAAAATTTTTGTATGCATCAGGATGCTCGGCTAGCTGATATTTTGGATTTACCACGGCTACTGCATCAGGTTTAGTGGGCGCCACATTGTGATGGTCTGTTACAATTACATCCACCCCCAGCTCTTTTGCATAGGTGATTTCTTGATGATTCAAACTACCACAATCCACGGTAATGATTAATGTCGTGCCTTGGTTGGCTATTTTTTTAATAGCATTTTTATTAATACCATAGCCGTCGGTAAATCTATCTGGCAAATAATGGTTTAGGTTTTTAAAACCGAACTTCTCTAGTGCATCCAGTAGTAACGTCGTGCCAGTCACGCCATCAACGTCGTAGTCACCATAGATAGTCATACTCTCTTGGTTTTTGTGAGCTTGCTGGATGCGCTTTACGGCCTTTTGCATATCAGGCAACAAAAATGGATCGTGTTTTTTTGAATAATCTGGATTTAAAAAATCGTCAAAAGAATTCTCGTCTATACCACGTGCGGCCAAGAGTTCTTTGACGATATCCATTTGAGCTTTACTCTATGGATTTTCGTGTAGGCTTATGCGCCTGCTGTTGAGATTTTATAACAATGCTTTGTAGCTCTTTAAAAATCGGAAATTGCTTGTTCGTTGAATAAATTTTGACATTACCTTGTTTTTCACTTGTCAAAAAGCCCACCTTTTCCAAACGTCGTAATTCCCTCTGGATGTTGCCTGGGTCCTCTTTTATTAGCTTAGCAAGTCCTCGCACATGAGTTCTAAAGTCTGGGTATTTAGCATAAACAACGACAATTTTTCGCCTAACCCTAGATGTAATAAAAACGTCTAACATGCCTCTCCCTTAAATTAACTCACCTTATCTTGTATCAATCGTATCACAATATTACAACACTTTTCAAGAATCTACTACCGCCAATTTAGAATAATCTGATTTATTTTTTCAACTAGCTCATCTTGTGAAGGGATATTGTTATCCTCGTAATAATGATCGGCGTTAAAATAATTTTCCTTAACATCTAAAATATGAAGTTCATCCGCTAGTACATGCGCTTTGTCTACAGTTTCCACTGCGGCGACTGGCGTAGCAATGATGATTTTTTTAGTCCGAATCGGTTTAAGGAAGCCAAAAGCTACATCCAAAGACCCTGTTTCATCTAATGCATCAGTTACTAAAATAATATTTCTGTCTCGTAACAATATAGGGTCCACTAATCCCCCCTCACCGATTATCCGATTAATTTTCTGGAAAGATTGACGTTGCTTTTCTTGGAGATAACCGCTATATTCATTGCTATAATGAGTAATTTCTCCAGCTGATAGATCACGATTATAGGTAAAACTCCCACCTTGAGAAAGCCCACCAAAACTCAATCCCTCACCGGGTATATCAATTGTTTCAATTATCAGCATGTTCAAAACTGAGTGTAGGTACATTGCTATCTGCTCACCAACTAAAACACCGCCGTTATTTAATGCTATAACCGCACAATCTTCATAGCGATATTTGTGTAAAAGCGTTTGAGATAAAATCTGCCCCGCCTGCTGTCTACTCTCAAAATACATATCTTTCTCTAGTTTACCAGTATAATGACTATATTGATAGGAAGAATAATGTGAAATATTTTTATGAAATTGCACCAACCAGAATTATTCGGTCAGACCAGAATAGTTTTACTTATGAATCATCGACACCCCTTTCGGTTGGTGATGTTGTAAAAATACCTATTGGCAAGAAAAATTATTTTGGCATTGTCCTCAAAAAAGTATCTCAACCCACCTACCAGACGAAACCGGTTCAAAAAATAATGTATTCACCAGGTATTCCAGAGGCGCTACTAGACACTGCTATCTGGTTAAGTGAATACTACAGTTCTCCTCTTTCCAGTGTACTAGCTCTACTTTTGCCCCCAGGAATAGGTAAAAATAGACGCCCTTCTCAGCCTGAACCGCTACCGATATCAAAGCGTACAAAAAAACTACTCAACGTCGACCAACGCCGTGCATCCGCTCAAATTAATGAAAATACTCGTAATAATCAGACGAGCCTTCTTAATGGGGTTACTGGCAGCGGCAAGACACAGGTTTATATAGACCAGGCCTTAAAAGCCCTATCCCATGGTAAATCCTCGGTCATTTTGGTCCCAGAGATAGCTCTGACAAGCCAACTCGTAAGTGAACTTTCGTTACATTTTCCTGAACTAATAATTTATCATTCAAGACTTACCGAAGCGAAAAGACATCTGCTATGGGAGAAGATAGCATCCTCTGATAAGCCTCATGTAATTGTGGGACCTAGGTCAGCTTTATTTTTACCAATTCATGACCTAGGATTTGTAGCGATTGATGAAGCGCATGAACCAAGC
The DNA here is from genome assembly GCA_964622895.1 of uncultured Candidatus Saccharibacteria bacterium. Lineage (GTDB taxonomy): Bacteria > Patescibacteriota > Saccharimonadia > Saccharimonadales > Saccharimonadaceae > JAGOZV01. The sequence goes on from CAZUSB010000007.1 coordinate 8,844, forward strand.
TACAAGCAAGATAAAACACCTCGTTATTCTACCCTCAGGGTGGCTCGTATCCTTGTTAATAAACATAAAGGCTGTCTGGTACTAGGTAGTGCTACCCCACTAATAGAGGACTATCATCTGGCACTAAAAAAAGATTCCGTTGTTAATTTGCCCACGCCGGCTATAAACAATGCCATTAAACCCATCTTGAACCTGATTGACATGACTAATCGTGAAAACTTTAGACAGCATCGTTTCTTGTCAGACAAGCTGATTTCGTCTATCAAGGATGACGGGCAGACCTTGATATACCACAATAGACGAGGGTCGGCTAGCGTCACATTGTGTGAAAATTGTGGTTGGACGGCAATCGATGAGGCCACCGGCACCCCACTCGTTTTGCACATAGACAAAAATCGTCTTGTAAATCATCTTACCAACCAACATTACCCTGTACCGGTAAATTGCCCAAGTTGTGCACACCCAGGTATTATTCACAAAGGAATTGGTACTAAATTAATTTACGACGAAGTGCATAAATTATTTCCTAACAAAAATATTGCTCGCTTTGACAGCGACAACTTGAGTCATGAAACTCTAGAGAAATCCTATGACAAAGTCCATTCAGGTGAAATAGATATAATTATCGGCACTCAAATTGTCGCCAAAGGACTAGATCTCCCCCATCTAAAAACCGTAGCTGTTGTCCAGGCTGATGCTGGACTGGCTATACCTGATTTTTCTAGTAGCGAAAGAACTTTTCAATTGATTAGTCAGGTTTCGGGAAGAGTTGGCAGAAATGCAAATAAAACTAATTTAATTATTCAAACCTATCAACCCGACTCACCCCCTATCAAGTTTGGGGTTACACAAAACTATCATGAATTTTATCAACAAGAATTAAAACAACGTCTGAAAAATAATTTTCCACCCTTTTCATATCTCCTAAAACTAACTTGTACCTACAAAACTGAGGCAATAGCGGTAAAAAATGCAAAAACAATGTATAACACCATCTTTCGTACTTATCCAGATGTTGAAATTTTTGGTCCTGCACCTGCTTTTTATGAAAAAATTGGTGACAAATATCGCTGGCAAATAATTGTTAAGTCAAAAAATCGACAGACCTTACAAGAAATTATTAAACTTATACCTTCGCCGTACTGGCAATATGAACTTGACCCCACTTCAATACTTTAGTAACATCTGGTACACTGGTACTGATGAAAAAAGAAGATATTATATTTTTGCCGCACTCTAGTCTTCGCCAAAAATCAGCTAAGATCGCTGTAGTTGATGACGAGACCAGAAAACTTGTTCAAGATATGACCGATGCGGCGCTAGACTGGGAAGACAGCCGCCCTCACGAAATTAGTGCTGCTCTTGCAGCTGTGCAAGTCAATCGGTTAAAACGCGTTTTAATTATTCGTGGCAATTTTGACGACAAAAGTGATCGTGAGTTTATCGCTCTGATTAATCCAAAGATTATCAAATACGAAGGTGAGATAAAAGAAGATTTTGAGGGGTGTCTGAGCGTTCAAAATATTTATGGCAGAGTGCCGAGACATTCAAAGATTCGTATTCGTGGCCTCAATACACAAGGACAAGAGATTCAGATGAAAATTAGTGGCTTTCCAGCTCGTGTTTTGCAACACGAGATAGATCATATGGATGGCAAGCTTTTTATTGATCATATTTATGGCAAGGAAGATGCCTTTTATGTACTCGATGACAGTGGCGAGCTTCAACCACTAAATTATGACGAACACATAAAAAATAGCGACACGCTTTGGGTTGGCTATGATGAAGATTAATATTGACGTGCCTATAGTTTTTTTTGGCACAGAAGAGTTTAGCGCGCTAACCCTCCAAGAACTAATCAGTCATGGCTACAAAATTGAGGCAGTCGTCACTAAACCAGACACCAGACGGGGTCGTGGTAAAAAATTAACTGAACCGATTGTTAAATCAATTGCCAAAACACATTCTATACCTGTTTTACAACCCCATAACTCGTCAGAACTTAGTACGCAACTTGCTGACCTCAATAAAAATATTGGCGTTTTAGTTAGCTATGGTATGATAATTCCTGAATCTGTTATAAAAGCTTTTAAAAAAGGTATCATCAATATTCATCCATCCCTACTTCCACTCTATAGAGGTTCTTCTCCAATTGAAGCCGCCATATTAAACGGCGACGTAAAAACTGGTGTCACCTTGATGGAGTTGAGCAAGAAAATGGACGCCGGGCCTATTTTTATCGCTACCGAAATACCCCTATCGGGAAAAGAAACAGCGCCAGAGCTTTATGAGACCCTTGGTCGTATGGGCGCCGGTTTATTAATAGAATCACTGCCGTCAATCATTTCTGGGTCCTTACAGTCGACAGAACAAGATGAGACGATCGCAACATACACAACGTTAATAAAAAAAGAGGATGGACTGTTGGATTACTCTACTGAAACTGCTGTAACACTTGAGCGAAAAGTCCGAGCATACGAGGAGTACCCAAAAAGTTTTATACTTTCAGAGACGGACAATCAGCGCCTAATCGTCAAAAAAGCTCATACTGCCGACAAATCTGAACACCAATTATCATTTGAGGCATCAGATGGACGATTTTTTATAATAGACAAACTTTTAAACCGTAATGGCAAACTCGTTACGACACATGAATACATCAATTCTATAAAAAACTAATCTACAGACCTTGAGATGATAAAATTGCGTCTTTATTGTTAGAAATCTCTGATTTTAACGCCGCCATTGTATTTATGACTATATCTCGATAATCTGGGCGGTTGACTTCTAGCCATTTAGTAGCTGCAAACTCATCTCTAAGGTTTTTGTCGTTGGGGTCCGTGATGTCGTATGTTCGCATTATCCTAACAAACCCTTCGTCCTCTCGGTAGTCTGGAGCATTGGCATTTAACCACGACACAATAACGTCTTCGCGCCTGTCTATGATCGCGCCAAATTCTTCCTCCTGCTGTTCGGTGAGTCCTGATGCCAACTCCATGCCAACAGCTAGTTCAAGCTTGTCATAAACATATTGTAAAAATGGCTTTTTTTGCTCTTCTGGCAAATCATTTAAGCCTATGTCTATCAGAAATTGTTCGTCTAATTGAAACATATTACCTTATCCCCCTCTTTTACCCTATTTTAGCAGATATCGGCTATAAATATCAACTACCTACGCTCTGCCAAATAATCTGTCCAATCCCTATCTCTATGTGCATCTATAACTTCTTTAACAATTTCATTGTAGTTGGGTACATTCACCTCTATCCAGCGCATAGTGGCATAAACTTTTTCCGGACGAATATTGTCTGGGTTGCCATCTTCATTAATCACCTCAACCGTACCCTGAAAAACTGGATTGTCACGATAATCAGGATCATTTTCACCCAACCACCAATTAATGTGTTCAATATTATCGTATGCTATCTCCTGAAATTCGTGCGCCTTATGCTCAGGTAGGTCGGTGAAAACCTTGTCTCCGATCCGCTGCTCAACCTCGGCCATAATTAATTCTTTATCACCATCAGAATAGTTATCTAAATTCAGTTCTTGCTCTAGATCATAATTTCCCATATACCCACCTTTTTTATAAAATGATTAATTTATTTATTCTTTACTACGCTAGTTAATTTTTCCCCCAGAAGTACAAAAGGCTCAAGCCCAGTAGCGCATTATTTCTTTTCTTGTCTGCACTACCGTCACCACCCGTGCCAAGTGAAAGCTTATCTCTCTTTGCAGAGCTATCTCTTCGAAATAAACCCTTAAAAAAGCCGGATTTTTCTTTTTGTTGTTTTTTCTCTGCTTTATGGTGATCTTTTTCCTCGGCAGCTTTTCTAGCTGCTTGTTCTGCTGGAGGGTTAGGATCATATGGAAAATCTGCTGACAACCTGTCCATCAAGTGTTGTTTTTCTTCGGGCAATCCGGAGAAATACGTCATAATCGCTCTTTGCAGATTTTGTCTTACGTTGTCAGCATCTTCCCAGCTAGTCATCGCACCTTTCCACGCATCATATGTTTTATCTATACTCTGAAACTGATCAGAGTCAGACTGCTCTGTCTTTGGCTCAGGCGTACCACCAGCTTCTTCAGCCTGCCCTTCGGACTTATTACCTGATATATTACCTAGTAAAATAGTTAAATCTCCAAGTAGCTGCTTCTTCTGGTCGCCAGACAAGGCCTGATTCCCCATAACATCTTTTTCAATCTCACCAAATAATCGATAGAAGTCTGCATTACCCTCGTACTCGACAGCCCGTAATCTCTTCTCATACCCAGAGAACATCTCACTAGTGTCTATAGTTTCAGCACCACTCTCTGCGCCAGAGGTCTCTTCTTCTAGGCCAGGTATTTCATTAGCCTCCTGGTTATCCGTCCCTTCAGCTTCAGATCGCCCATTACCAACCCCCTCCTGTGATGCCTGTTCGTTTAAAAGATCATACGCCCTTTTTACCGCCACCATCTCTCTGGCCTTGTCAACAGCACCTCCACCTAGTTGAAGCCATGATTCTTGAACTTGATTCAACTCTTCTTTGATAGCGTCTCTTTCTCTCATTTTTGGTCCAAGCACCACATCTTCATAGGCTCTTTTCGTATTAAGATGATAGGACATCCTGCGCTCTTCTATATATTTATCTAGCTCAGCCACAGAAGCAGTTAAGGATGCAAATTTATCATCATATTTTGCTATAACCTCTTCTGGGTCAAGCTGCTCTTCCTTGCTTTCGGATTCCTCAATAAACTTATCATATAGTTGTCTCTCTGTGCGTAGCAAGTTATTATCGGCATTTAAAAGTTCGTGATTAAATCTGGATTGCTCCTTTTCTGTCTGTCTCAATTCTCGCTCAACGAGAGGTTTTTGTGGATCATTCCACTCCATTTTATTCAATTGACTTTTAAGGTCTACTTGACTCTCTTTATTTTCAGACACAATAGTAATATAGGCATTTGCTTTTTCTACCACTTCAGGCGAAAGGTCATCTATTTGTGCTGTCTTTACGTTTTCTTTCTCGCCAGCAGAAATCTCAACATCCTCAGACCGATCTACCGATTTATCAATATTACTGTCTGGGTTTGATTCAGTCTCCAATACAGCTTCGGTCTCTTCTACAACTTGAACTGGAATCTTTTCGCTCATATTTACCTCTTTTTTATATTTCTATCATATTCTATGCATATATTACCATAAGCACTTAATAAAGTAAATTGCAATTAGATAAAATAGACAAATTGATTCGCAAACTATTCCAGCGTCCGCTCAATCGTCTCGCGCGTAAAGAATTCCAGTCTGTCGCCCTCCTCGAAGTTGATACGTTTTGAAGTTTTGACATTGAGTCCACATAGTTCACCCGCGAAAATTTCTTTTGCTTCTTCTTTGCCTCTTTGTACGACAGCTACTCGAACAACACCCAACTCTTCTTTGCCTCTGAGGACACGCGCCTCTACGCCAGGAATCAGTTTACCTTTTGTCACTTCGCCGCCTATGATAGCGTCTGTCTTTGTGACCTTAAAGACACCCTTAACCTTAAGAATACCTATTGTAGTCTCTTTAATTTCAGGCGCCAAAAGTGCACTCATAGACTGCTTTACATCATCAATTAGTTCATAAATAACTTTGTAAGTTCGAATCTCCACCTTGTCTCGCATTGCTAAGCGCTTGACAGCTGACGGCAGTATGACATTAAAACCATAAATAACAGCTCGACTGGTAGACGCCACGTTAACATCGTTTTCAGAGATATTGCCAACACCGGTAGAGACAGTATCTAAAGTCACTTCACCTTTTGTGTCAATAAGATTAAGGCTCTCGCTGACAGATGTCAATGACCCTTGATAGTCAGCTTTGATAATAACGCTAAATTTTTGCACTTCGTACTCTTTGTTCATCTGACTAAGAATGTCGTGACTGGTAATATTACTGCTGGCCAGGTGTTTTTCTTGATCAATACGCTCGGCATTAGCAATTGCTCGCGCCTCTTTTTCGCTTTTTACAATCTGAAATATGTCACCAAAATGCGGCAATAACTTGAATCCAGTCACCACCACTGGAGTTGCTGGATGCGCCTCCTTTAGAGTTTCTCCTTTATGATTTTGCATAGTACGAATTTTTCCATAAGAAGTTCCGGCAACAATAAAATTGCCTGGCTTTAGTACGCCATGCTCAATTAACAGTCCAACCACTGTACCACGACCAACTTCTGTACGAGCTTCTATGACCAAACCTTCAGCTGGTGTATCTATATCAGCTTTTAACTCTTCCATGTCTGCTACTAAAAATATCGCATCTAATAACTTGTCGATATTTTGATCATTTTTTGCGCTAACCTCTATAAATAGGGTGTCTCCCCCCCACTCTTCTGGATTTAAATTGTGATCAGCTGCAAATTGAGCTTTGACACGATTGGCATCGGCATCTGGCTTGTCCATCTTGTTTATTGCTACAATTATCTTTGCGTTTGCTGAATGAGCAAACTTGATCGCCTCAATAGTCTGAGGCTTAATTCCGTCATCGGCCGCAACGACAATCACTACCACATCAGTTAATTGTGCACTATGTTGACGCAAGGTCGCAAATGCTTCGTGCCCAGGGGTGTCAAGTAGAGTAATATCTCGGCCTTCATAACTAGACTGATAAGCACTAATATGCTGGGTTATACCACCTGATTCACCCTCTACTACCTTCGTATCCAAAATAGCATCCATAAGAGTAGTTTTACCATGGTCAACATGCCCCATAATCGCCACTATTGGTGGTCTATCTTTCGCTTGTTCAGACAACTTATGGGTACGAGTTTTATTGAGACGATCTGCTTCTTTTTTCTCTATCTTAACATCTGAAAAGCCAAGCTCTTCAATGATAATTGATGCGGTCTCAAAATCAATCCTTTGATTAATCGTAGCCACAATCCCATTTTTAAATAGCTCCCCAATGAGACTTGTTACCGGAAGATTGAGCTGTTCAGCTAATTCACTAACAGTGATTGAATCAACCATTACTATCACTTTTTCTGTCATTCAAGCTCCTTTCTTTTTTGGTAGGCTCATTAGTTGAGATAATCTATTTTTTTGGCGGTAAACTTAGAGAGATTTTATGATTATCTTTATCCACTTCTAAGATAACAAACTCTTTTCGCTGATTTAGGACAAAAATCTTTTCTGGGTCTTTGTCTTCAGTCGTATTTAGCTCACTAACGTGCACAAGCGCTTCAACAGCCGGACTAATCTGGACAAATGCGCCAAACGGTGTAATACGGGTAATCGTTCCCTCAACTTTACTTCCTGGTTTGAATTTGTCAATTTCGGTCATCCATGGATCTTCTGTTAATTGCTTGATACTTAGACTCAAACGGTCCCTATCAATACCGATAATTTTAGCCTTGATAGTTTCGCCAACTTTGACGTAATCAGCTGGAGAATTAACACGCTCCCAACTGATTTCTGAAATATGAACCAACCCCTCAATTCCATCAACGTTCAAAAACACTCCAAAGTCTACTAGACCCGAAACTTCACCAGTAACTTCTGTTCCAACTGAAAGTTTCTCAAATTTAGACGCCAGAACATCACGAATCGCTTCTTTTTCGCTAAGTATGAGTTTGTTAGCTTTTTTGTCAGCGTCTAGAATACGAACTTTTAATGATTTTCCGACTAGCTGATTAAGCCTATGCATAATTTCATCTCTATCACTGCTACTGACCCTTGGGTAGTTCTCTGGTGAAAGTTGTGATACAGGCAAGAAACCTCGCACACCTTCGTACTCAACCAATAATCCACCACGGTTAGCATCAACTGGAGTGACGTCTACAATCTCACCCGACTCCATCTTGACGACAATTTCGTCCCAGCCCTTGTCTTTGGCAGCTTTTCGCAGTGACAATAGAGCTTGTCCGTCTGCCAGTTCATTGTCAACTACGCTAACAGAAACTGTATCTCCTACCTTTAGACCGCGGGTCATATTTCCTTCGCGACGAGGAATTATCCCAATTCCACGAGCTCCGAGATCAACCAAAGTCTCGTGTTTTTTGATTGATATTATTGTTCCTTCAACTACCTCTCCTTGGGTTAGCTGCTTAAGTGAACCACTTTCTTGTGCTAGTAGTTCATCCATTGTTATTTCGGCTTTAGCCATAAGTCTTTTTAAGACTCCTTCCTTAAATTGTATTTTCTAAAAGCATACCTAAAGTACAGTACGCCCAAAGATTAACTCCAATTATACCTGAAACACAACCTTAAGTAAAGGACGGAGACAGAGATAACTCAGACTTAATAAATTTTTATAAAGCTTTTTTGGATTTTAAATACAAAGTACCAGAAAATGCGACCAAAGCTACCCCCATCAGACTAAACAGTATCTCTTCTGGTCCAGTTTTTGGTAGCTCAGAGCTTGTGATGGTCTCTGTAGGTTTTTTTGCAGTTTCTGCAGAATCTTTTGTGGTTTCCGTAGGATTTTTTGCGGTTTCGTCTGACTTGTTTGATGTCTCGGTGGTATCTCCGGGAAGCCGTGTCACTTTACCCGCTCCCTCTTTTTTGTTGTCGCTTTCTTTTTCGGTCTGTTCAACGACCTGCGAACCACTATTTGCGGACTCTTCAAGCTTTTGCTCTTGATTGTATTTGTTAATGATAAAGACAGCTGTCGTTATCACGACAAACGCAATTATTGCAATAATTATGAGCTTTACCACCACTCGGCCCATATAAGATATATTTCTCATATTTCACCTCGCATTATTCTACCTTCCATTATGCAACGACTTAAACTTTAATTCAAGCATAAATGTGATACACTATCAATATGATAGTAGTAGTAGATACGGGTGGGACTAAAACGCTTGTAGCAAGCTTTAATGATCGCGGCTTGCTTATGAAAAGCACAAAGTACCCTACCCCAAAAGATCCAAAAGAGTACATAACAGCATTAAAAAAGGTTCTGGAGGCAGAATACTCTGACCAACCAGCAAAAGCGATCGTCGTGGCAGTTCCTGGTATCGTCAAAGATGGCGTTGCTATATTGTGTCCAAATCTTGGTTGGAAAAATTTCCACCTGGTAAAAGCGCTTCGGGGCACATTAAACAATGCACCGATAGTTCTTGAAAATGATGCTAACTTGGCCGGTCTTGCTGAGACTCGGCTGTTACGCTCATCGCCAAAGCAATCTATATATATCACTATAAGCACGGGTATTGGCACCGGTATTATTACCGATGGACATATCAATCCAGCCCTTGCCAACAGCGAAAGTGGCCATATGCTATTAGAACACAAAGGCAAGTTGCGTGAGTGGGAAACTTTTGGCTCGGGTCGTGCCATCAAAAAAGAGTACAAAATGTTTGCGGCTGAAATATTTTCAAAACGAGCTTGGAAAAAGATCGTTAAAAATATGAGTGTCGGCTTTTTAGTGATAATTCCTGTCTTGCAACCCGACATAATTATTATCGGTGGTAGTATCGGTACTTATTTTGACCGTTACGCAGACGAACTAAAGACAGTGCTCAAGCGACATTTACCTCCATACATACCAGTTCCAAAAATTGTTCAAGCCAAATACCCAGAGCAGGCGGTTGTTTATGGCGGATATTATCATGCACTTGATACTTTCGGCAATAAAAAGTGATTATCCTGAGATAAGGTTTGAGGTGGGAGATCGGTTTTACTGGTCTCCCTCTTTAAAAACAATCTTTTACACGATTGACCAAGATGGCTCGCTAGACGAAGTCCAGTTAATTCATGAACTTGCTCACGCCGTTCTTGGGCATAATTCCTACGAAAAAGATGTGGAGCTTTTGCAGCTAGAAGTACAGGCCTGGGAAATGACTCGTCAATTGATGACGAAGTACGAGCTGCTGTCAGTTTCAAAAAGTGAGATTGAGTCTGCGCTTGATAGTTATCGTGACTGGCTGCATGCAAGAAGTATCTGCCCAACTTGTCGGGCGATCGGTTACGAGGTAAACGATAAAGTTTATCGGTGCGTCGCCTGTGAGACGCAATGGCGTCCAAATGAGGCAAGGACCTGCGGCTTAAAAAGATACAAAATAACCCCCTAAAAAGAGGGTTATTTTTTATACACAAGAATTGCTTAATTTTTTATATTATGCTTCTTTTTGTGCCTTGCCACGACGACTAACACGTCCGCCCTTTGCGCCAGCAATACGTGCTAGCTCAGGGTTTGCTGCAAATCCACCACCACGGCTCTTTTTGCCACCCATTGCACCGATTTTTGCATAAAAATCTGGATCACGGGATAGATTTTTTTGTTTGGACTTTAGTCCACCTGCTTTTGTTCCTGCCATTTTAGTTCTCCTCCACTATTTAAGGGTTTTCCACATCAGATTGATGCATAAACCCAACCTTAATATCTCACACATGATATGTGTACATAATCTATGATAGCATAGCTTATGCTTTTTGTCAATATGTACATAGTGTGTATTATATTGTGAAAAAGTCTTGTATGTTTTTGCTATTTTGTGTAATATAGAAAGTGCACCTGTTTGAATCTCAAAAAACTACGAGATTCACCACAAAAAAAGAAACCACCCTACCTGCGAGATGGGTGGTTTTAGTTATGTACGCTGCTATGTGAGCCTAATCGCTCATGCCATATTTATCAATCATCTCAAGCATTGTTTGGATAATTTTTTCTCCACGCTCACTAGGATCGCTACCAACAAGCAGCTTATCTGGCTGAATTCTTTTTCTTTGTTGCTGAATCTCACGCGCTAATATCATTGCTTCACTATTTATTTCAATTACTTCTTTTGTTGTCGGCTTATAAGGTAGGTTTCTCTTGTAGTTATAAAGTACATGGGAGGTTTCTCCAATTTTTGCCCGCTTTCGCTCTGCTTTTGTCAAATATTGTATCTCTGTCGGGATTTCTACACCTGATTCTTTGTCGACTGCTAATAACGTAATTTTTGATACTTCATATTGCGCAAAGCCTTCTTTTTTTGCTTCTTTTAGAGACTGTGGCTTGAATTCAATGTCATCTAGGCTTATGTCTATATCATCCTCTTTAATGGCGCGTTTGAACCTTCGTTTCATGTAATTAACATAATTCTTTGAACCTTGAACATATATAGATCCATTTTTACCCGGAGCTTTTTTAAGCTCAACGTTGTCTGGTCGCTGTTTTACATAATTGATTATTGAATCTGCCATGACTACATTATTTTCAGTTACGACTGTTATACCAAACAGATCTAACGGCTTCTCACCATTATATTTGCCAATCATTTTTTCAGCACAACTGCCTTCGCTTTTTATCCGCCAATTTCCTGAATTTTGCTCCGAGACAAAGTTGCCAATATAAATCGGAAAAGTACCATCTTCTCCTTCTTTTCCAACAGCGTGCGAGACCGCCAAGTCTTGGTAACCAAACACAGCTTTGAGTAATTTTTCTGGACCAATATATCTTAGTTCGTTAACCATTTCTAAGGATTTATCTATCGCTTCTTGCTCACCTCTACCTGTTAATCTGACAATGCGCGCTTGACCATAAAGCATTTCCGCCAAACCATCAAGGTCCATGAGCTCACAAATTGGCCCGTAAAAAGATTCGGCCTCTAATGCATCCTGCAATCTTGCGGACTGACGAAGAGAAGACGGATACCTCATATTATCATACAGTTCCGCCGATTTAATAATAAGAGCCTCCAAGTATGTTTCATCAAGAAACTCCCTCATATGCTTAAAATCCAAAACTGGCTGAATTTCTGTAAAAGCTTCGGGCGGGACAGTCCCTTTGTAGCTATCTGCTAACATGTATAAAAGCCCTGCACTTTTTAGGGTGTCATCAGAATCGCTGTCAAACTGTTTTTGTGCCATGTCTTTTCGATATTTAGCACTAGACTCTTCAGCGAACGGCATATCCCCAAGTAAGCGTTTTAGGTAATCACCTTGATCATAATTAAAAATAGGATTTGTAAAAACTTCATACAGGGCTCTAGCAGAAGCAATTTTCCTAGGAAGTGTATGCTTTGGACCATCTCCGATCAGGCGATCAGCCAAGTCATGGAGTAAAGTTGCATGATAAGTTTCTTTTGGCGCAACATCCCACATGATAGCGCCAACTAAATCAACCACTCTCTCTGCGTGTAGCAAAAAATCCTCTCGCTCATCTACACCTTCTGTGTCTACGTATGATTTTAAGGCCTCACGAGAAACTTCAAAGGGGTCTTTTTCAAGACTAGACTCTGGGGAAAATAGCGTATCTAAAGACTCTGACATAGCAGGTTGAGCTTTAGTATATTCTTGATTATTAGATGGTATCATAGTATTTCAGTAAATTATCACGCCTCTTAATGAGGGAATTATTTGAAAGCTAATATATTATATCATGAAAATACACATTATGTCAATAAAAGATAAAAGCCCTCGCAGTAACGAAGGCTTCTATATAATTCGGCACCGTGCTAGTTTCCCACTTGTGGCAGTATAATCGCCGCTAACGAGCTTAACTTCTGTGTTCGGAATGGGAACAGGTGTTTCCTCGTTGCCATGGGCACCGAAGTCAGGCTTTGTTCCTCTGATGTTCCACATTGGGCAACCCGGGAAAAGCCTCACTACGATGTCCATTAAGCATCGGTGTGAATTTTTAAAGATTGACGGTGGATATATTGCTATATACACCAATTACTAGTTAAGTCTACCTCATCCGCGCCATCTATGCAAGCATAAATGTAAGCGAACAAGGACATAAAAAGGCAATGGGACTATTAGTATGCTTCGGCTAAACATGTTGCCATGCGTACACCTTGCACCTATCAAACAGATAGTCTTTCTGTGTCCTCATAGGGAAATCTAATCTTGAAGTCAGTTTCGCGCTTAATATGCTTTCAGCGCTTATCTATACCGAACGTAGCTACTCAACAATGCGGCAGGTGGCCACAATTGATACACCAGAGGTTCGTCCGCCCCGGTCCTCTCGTACTAGGGGTAGATCTTCTCAAATTTCCTATCGTCCATACCGGATATAAACCGAACTGTCTCACGACGTTCTGAACCCAGCTCGCGTACCACTTTAATCGGCGAACAGCCGAACCCTTGGAAGGTGCTCCCCCTCCAGGATGTGATGAGCCGACATCGAGGTGCCAAACAGCGCCGTCTATGTGAACTATTGGGCGCTATAAGCCTGTTATCCCCAGGGTAACTTTTATCCGTGTGCGCTATCGATCCCACATTCATGTACAAATTGTACGTATAGCGGGTCACTTGCTCCGACTTTCGTCTCTGATTGGAATGTACTCCTCACAGTCAAGCTGGCTTTTGCGCATGCACTATCACTTCGATTTCCATACGAAGTTAGCCAACCTTTGAACGCCTCCGGTACTCTTTAGGAGGCAACCGCCCCAGTTAAACTACCCACCATACACGGTCCTCATACCGGATAACGGTACAAGTTAGATCAAAATTCTGGCAAGGGTGGTATTTCACTTGGTGACTCCACAAATACTAGCGTATCTGCTTCAACGTCTCCCACCTATTCTACACGGGCCAAAATCTGGAACAATGTAAAGCTGTAGTAAAGCTCCATGGGGTCTTCTCGTCCTGGTACGGACAGACGGCATCTTTACCGCCAATGCATTTTCACCGAGGCCTTCGCTGAGACAGTGCCCACATGATTACTCCGTTCGTGCGGGTCAGAACTTACCTGACAAGGAATTTCGCTACCTTAGGACGGTTATAGTTACCGCCGCCATTGACTAGGGCTTCAGTTCGCACCGTAAAGCGCTCCCCTTAACCTTCCAGCATTGGGCAGGAGTCAGCCCCTATACATCCACTTTCGTGTTAGCAGAGACCTGTGTTTTTGATAAACAGTTCCGTGGGCTCTTTTGCTGAGGCCCCCACATCGTCAGATGTGAGATATCTCGCGTTCAAAAGAACAATTATTCATGTTACTTATCTCAGAAAAAATCTATATTGGTTCATAAAAAAGGATTTTTCGACCCATGATTGATAATCAATCTGGGCGTACTCATGCGTAATAGTTACTTTACGCGTTTAACCTATATTTTCACTCAATAACACTTGCTGAGTGAACGCGGCTCATATCCGCCGAAGCGGGGGCAGACCTTATCCCGAAGTTACGGTCGCTGTATTGCCGAGTTCCTTAGCGAAGGTTCTCTCGTAAGCCTTAGTCTACTCGACCCGAGCACCTGTGTTGGTTTGCGGTACGGGCGGCTAATTTCATACGTACATCTGCTTTTCTAGCCAGAGCTTTGATCAAAATCGTCGTTTAAAAAACAACTTTCACTCCCTATGCGTTCCCGCTAGGTTGGACGGATATATACCAATAATCCGCTTCGACTACTTCTCCGTGAACAGTGTACAAAAATTAACCGGTTCAGGAATATTAACCTGATGTCCATCGCCTACGCTATGCGCCTCGGCTTAGGCCCGACTAACCCTGAGATGATTAACATGGCTCAGGAAACCTTGCTCTTACGGCCGACAGGATTCTCACCTGTCTTATGGTTACTCATTCCAGCATTCTCACTTCCTAACGCTCCACCCAACTTTCCAGTTGAGCTTCACTGCAGATAGGAACGCTCCTCTACCAC
>CAZUSB010000007.1:23495-25389 GCA_964622895.1 uncultured Candidatus Saccharibacteria bacterium
CTCCACCCAACTTTCCAGTTGAGCTTCACTGCAGATAGGAACGCTCCTCTACCACTATATATTACTATATAATCCATATCTTCGGTATTACGTTTAGCCCCGTTACATTTTCCACGCAAAATCTCTTGACTAGTGAGCTGTTACGCACTCTTTAAATGAATGGCTGCTTCTAAGCCAACATCCTAGCTGTTTAAGAAACTTTACCTTGTTTCCCACTTAACGTAAATTTGGGGACCTTAGATGATGGTCTGGGCTGTTTCCCTTTTGAGCGTCGAGCTTAGCCCCGACGTTCTAACTGCCATGATTACATATACGGTATTCGTAGTTTGTTAAGGGTGGGTACCGTTACCGGCCCCAGTCCTTGACAGAGCTCTACCCCCGTATACTACAACATGACGCTAACCCTAAAGTTATTTCGAGGAGAACCAGCTATCTCCGAGTTCGATTGGCATTTCACCGCTAACCACAAGTCATCCGAGCACTTTGCTGCGTACGACGGTTCGGTCCTTCACTACCTATTACAGTAGCTTCAACCTGCTCATGGTTAGGTCACCCGGTTTCGGGTCTAATTCCGCACACTAATTCGCCCTATTCAGGCTCGCTTTCACTACGGCTCCGCCAATTGGCTTAACCTTGCGCACGAAATTAACTCGCTGGATCGTTCTACAAAAAGCACGCCGTCACCCCATAAATGAGGCTCCGACACCTTGTAAGCACTGAGTTTCAGGATCTTTTTCACTCCCCTCCCGGGGTTCTTTTCACCTTTCCATCGCTGTACTAGTTCACTATCGATCGTATATTATATTTAGCCTTGGCTGGTGGTCCAGCCGGATTCAGACAGGGTTTCTCGTGCCCCGCCCTACTCGATAAAACATGTATAAAGTCAGCGTCGTTTTCGCATACACGGCTTTCACGCTCTTTGGCTAGTCATTCAAACTATTCTGCTAACCACGCTATTTTTTTACTTTATCTAACAATGATAGTCGTTAGTCTCACGGCTAGACCACCGATAAATCGGTATTCTAACCATGGGTTCATGTGATATCACAACCCCTTATAAATATTCGTCTATCAACTTATTTATTTCCGAAGAAATAAAAATCCATAAGGTTTGGGCTCATCCCGTTTCGCTCGCCACTACTCCGAGAATCGTTTTTTACTTTCTTTTCCTCATCCTACTAAGATGTTTCAGTTCAGATGGTTACCTTTATCTACCCTATATATTCAGGTAGAAATAACTAGAGATGAATCTAGCTGGGTTTCCCCATTCGGAAATCTCCGGATAATAGCTTGTTGACAGCTACCCGAAGCTTATCGCAGTCTTCCACGTCCTTCATCGGTAATATACGTCTAGGCATCCACTACAGTGCTCTTGAGTACCTTTTTATGCATTGACTTAACTAGTAATTGCTATATATAAAATATGAAATTACTGCCGTCAATCTTATTAAAAAATTTTCTTATCGACCAAATTGTTAAGTTACTTTGACTCCACTTATGTTGAGTGCAAATCTAAATTCATTTTAGTGAACTTTAATCTGTTCTCAAGACAGCTTTACTATTATATCAATTTTGTCTTGTATAGTAAAGTACTTTTTTGAAGAATTTTTGCGATAAATAAAACCTCTGTGTGCGATTTGATATTTATCCTTAATCGCCAGAGGTTCGCTATGAACATTCGCTTAACTTTTATCTATTATACACACCCTATTTAAAATATGCAAGCCTTTTTTGCAAAAAAGTCTGACTTTCTTTGGTTTTAAGTGATTCAAGGTGTAAAAACTGGGTATTTGAAATTTTTTACGCCGCAGGCGAGAGTTTAGAGAGAACCATTTTGTGTTCTCAATCCTTGCTCTCGCCTTGCGGCGCAGACGGTGCAGTTGGCGACTAACTA
>CAZUSB010000008.1:0-18860 GCA_964622895.1 uncultured Candidatus Saccharibacteria bacterium
ACACACTATCGCGATATACTAGGTGTTCCTTATGTCGGACTGAAAGTAGTTGGGACAGATGTGCCGCATGCACATGTGCATATTATCCCCTTTAGTCAGTCTCATGAGCTACACGGCAAACAGGACTTAAATGCTCCTATTGATCATGATGAACTACAAAAACTTCAACATAAAATTGCAATAAAGTAAATCCACCACACTATATACTTGACAAAAGATAAAGCATATGCTAATATGGGTTTTAGTATTCAATTAAAACAAAAAATATTAAAAAAGGAATACAAAAACAAATATTATGTATCAGTTATTAATTCAATCTACCACCCTGCCGATTCTTGTGTCGTCAATGATGGGTATTATGCTTCATGAAACACATTTAGATAGTGCGATTACTAAAGTCGTGGCTTCACAAAATAGCGTTATGATGAAGGCCGAAATTACTAGTAGAGCACCTCATACCCACGCCCATGATAATTCGATGCTTGAGCATCTTAGGTCACTTAATTCTGGTCGTGCAAATGCCAAGCGAAACAAGGGAGAAAATGAGAAAAAATATATTATCCAAAAACGAAATTCATCTCGTTCCCTGTCTAGCGATGGCACACTGATGCCACAGGATACAGAGCTTAACCGAGAATGTTTAGTCTAGAACTTTTAGCTCGTTAACTAACTTATCTACCAAAATTTGCTTTTGCTCTAATTGTTTTTTACTGTCTTCTACTAGCGCAGTCGGAGCCTTTTTGATGTAATTTTCATTTGCCAGTCGTATATTTAGAGCTTTTATTTGATGACGTACCTCTTGGATACGAATTTCCAGATTAGTTTGGTGTTCAGCTAAGGTCCTTTTGTCTACATTTAACCACGCTTCCCTACCACTCGCAGCTAAACGTAGTCCCTGAGGTTGTTCAACCTTTTTTACGTCTTCTACGCCTGTTAGCTGTTTGATTAAAGATGCGTGATCATCAACTAATGTATCATTTTCGTATAAGATATCGTATTTTTTATTACCTGGGAGTTCGTGAGTAACATAACGCACCTCATTTACTAGTTTTTTAATACGTTTAAATTGAGCTGCAGAAATTTCATTATACTCAACTAGTTGAGGCCAGTCACTAGAAATCAGCATATCGTCTCTCCAAGGTATATTTTGCCAGATAGTTTCCGTTACAAATGGCGCGAAAGGATGTGCAATTTTAAGAGAAGTTTCCAACACCCAAGCGAGAACCGAGGCGTTAACTCCGTCTTTACTGGACTCTATGTACCAGTCAGCGACCAAGTCCCAGATTGTGTGATAAACAGTCTGAGTTGCTTCAGCGAATCGATATTCATTAAGTTGTTGCTCTAGTGAGCTAATAGCCTGATCTAGCTCGCTTATTATCCAGTGATCTGCTATAGAACGTGGTTCAGGGGTGACAGGCTGATAGCCTTCGGGGATTTTTGCGCCTATAAACCGAGAGACATTCCATAATTTATTGCAAAAATTACGTCCAGCAATAACCTTGTCCTCGCTAAATGCTTGATTCTGCCCTGCCGAACGATTAGAGACAACCCCTATCCTCATTGCGTCTGAACCGTATTTAGAGATCGTTTCTATAGGGTTGACGACATTTCCTTTACTCTTGCTCATCTTTTGACCCTTAGGGTCTAAAACGAGCCCATTAAGGTAAACCTCTTTGAACGGCACTTTGCCTGTAGTATAAAGTCCCAACATTAACATACGTAATACCCATTGATAGAGGATATCTGCACCAGTCTCCATAACAGATAATGGATAGAATTCAGCCAATTCCCCACCAGATAGATAGTCTGTTGTTATATATGGCCACTGTCCACTACTAAACCAAGTGTCAAAAGTATCTTCGTCACGACTGTACATTCGATTATCTACGAGAATGGTTTTTTCATCCACATTTCTATTGAAAATCCAATCGGTTGGATCCTTGGTGTTTTGAAATGCTGGGATCGGTATACCCCAAGGGATTTGACGTGAGATATTCCAGTCCTTTAACCCCTCTAGATACTGAATAGCCACGCGTTTCTTGCTGACCGGGATAATTTTAATTTGGTCGTCATTTAAGGCTTCAATAGCCATCTTTGCGAGCGGTTTAGTGTTGATAAACCACTGTTCTTTCAGTAGGGGTTGTATCGGTTTATCGCTTTTATAGTCATAACCTACGGTGTGAGTAATTGACTCCTCTCCGCGTAAAAGTTGTTCGGTTTTTAAAGCGATCAAGGTTCGCTTACGTGCTTCTTCAGGGGTTAAACCTTCGAATTGACCCGGCACATTTGTCATTTTGCCATCAAATCCAATGATCTGACGTCTTTCTAGGTTGTGTCGCTCCCCTACTTCGTAATCATTTGGGTCGTGAGCTGGTGTAATTTTTACAGCACCTGTACCATACTTAGGGTCTACGTAGCTGTCTGCTATAACAGGTATTTCCCTGTCTGCTAATGGTAATAATACTCGTGTACCGATCAAATCTTTGTATCTTTCGTCGTCTGGGTGAACCGCTATTGCTGTATCGCCAAACATGGTTTCTGGACGGGTAGTCGCTACAACTATCTCTCCGATCTTATCGTACGTTGGGTAAGCGATTTTCCACAAAGTCCCCTTCTCTTCTTTGTATTTAACTTCAATATCTGAGTAGCTTGTTTGGTAGGTTGTACTGTAGTTTACAATCCTTTCACCTCTGTAAATTAAGCCTTCGCGCCACATTTTTTCAAATGTATCATATACAGTGTATATAACTTTTTCATCCAGTGTAAAAGTTAAATTATTCCAGTCTGCACTAGCTCCAATTGCTCTAAGTTGTAATTCCATATTTCCACGTTGTTGTTGAACAAAATTCCAAACCTGACTGTAGAGTTGTTCTCTCGAAAAATCAAAACGACTTTTCCCTTGTTCTTGAAGAATTTTGTCATAGACTACCCATGTTTCAAACCCTGCATGGTCTGCTCCGGGTAGATAGGCGGTTTTGCGGCCTTTCATTCGGTGATAACGAATAAGAATATCTTGTAGAGTAACAGTTAATGCATGGCCAACATGAAGGTTACCATTGGCGTTTGGCGGCGGCATGACAATAGAATAGGGTTCGCCCTTCCCTGTTGGCTCAAAGGCATCGCTATGCTCCCATAGGGCATATACTTCTGGCTCATATAAATTAGGCTCATAAGTTTTAGGTAAATTCATACTATTTATCTATGGCAGTTTCTAATAAGTTTTTTCACGTGAAAGTAGGTATTACTTAATAATCAGGACTCCACCTACTCCTTAATATCATTATATCACAATTTTGTTATAATAAGAGTTATAATGCTAAAGTTAAAAGAAATTAAAGACCAACAGAAGTGGGATGATTTAATCCTAGATAATAATAGTCATCCTTTTCAGTTATGGGGCTGGGGTGAGGTAAAAGCTACCCATGGATGGAAAAGAGACCGTTTAGTTTTGTTATTAGATGATAATACTATGGAAGCATTACAGGTATTGACCAAAAAATTACCATGGCCTCTAAAAAACTTCTCATATATCCCCAGAGGACTCATATCAGAAGAGGTAGGTGAAGAAGCTTATAATAGAGTCGCTGAATTTGTAAAAGGGAAGTATCAATCCGTCGTATTATCTATTGAGCCTCATAGTTTTAACAAGGTAAACTACAAGGGATGGAAACGTATAAACAACCAAAATTCAATATTAGTCGACCAGACTATTTTAATTGACTTAACTCAACCTGAAGAGAAGATTTTGGCTAATATGGGACGAAAAACCAGACAAAGTATCAATAAAGCCAAGAGAAATACCGATGAAATACGACAGATAACTAACCTAGATGAGTTACAAAAGTGCCTAGATATCTATGAGCAAACAAGCAAGAGGTCTGATTTTGCTATTCACTCTAGAGAATATTACGAGACTGTTTTTGGTGAATTAAAGAGTAATTCGGTCATTTATGGTGCTTATATTAACGGTGAGCTGGTAGGCTTCTTATGGTTAGCAATCAGTGGCAGCGTTGCCTACCAGATGTATAGTGGAATAAATTCGATAGGCGCTAAAAACAGAGTAAATTATGCCCTGAGGTGGCACTCTATCGTCAAGGCAAAAGAGTGGGGATTAAAAGATTATGATTTCGGTGGGCTGATGCCGGGTGGGGTAGAGGCCTTCAAAAAAGGTTGGAGTACCCAGTCAACACAATTTAGTGGAGCCTATGATAAGCCTTTATCTATTTGGTATCCTCTGTGGAAATACGGAAAACCAATAGCAAGTCAGGTGAACCAACAAATTAAAGCAATCAAACGAAATGCTAAGCGTAGTTAGTTAGACCAAGACGTCTCGTTCATTGATATACTCGGTTCGACCTCAAGCGTGTAGGGGTCTGTAGGTGCTACTTTTTGGGATTGATAATAAGCAAGGGTGGCGACCATTGACGCGTTGTCTGTACAGAGCTCAATTGGCGCATAATCTATGTTGATTGGCAGAGCCTTGGACAGTTGAGACCTCAACTCTTGATTTGCAGCCACACCACCGGCAATGACAATAGATTCAGGATGATATTCATCGTAAGCTTTAACAACCTTGGCTACCAAAGTTTTTACTGCAGTGAATTGGAAAGACGCGGCAAAATCAGCTTGTTGTTCAGGTGTCAAAAGCTCTGCCAGTTTATAAGAGGGGTAATCAATAGAAACATTTACCTCTTGTTGTAATTTACGCAACACTGCTGTTTTTAAGCCTGAAAAACTAAAGTCATAAAGGTTGCTCATCTTGGATATAGGGAATTTATAAGCAGAAGAGTTACCTGATGGTGCAAGTTGTGAAATGGCAGGTCCACCAGGGTAGGGGAGGCCAATTATTTTGGCTACCTTGTCAAAAGCTTCGCCTACAGCGTCATCTCTAGTTTGACCGATTAATTCATAGTCACCATGTTTTTTAAATAACACCAACTGAGTATGTCCACCAGATACGATAAGCGCTAAAAGTGGAAATTTGGGCTGATTTTCATGGAGTTTCATTATGATTTCAGAGACTGCTCTCGGATATTTTTTGTCCTGTTCTGATGTAATCAAGAAATTACTATATACATGAGCTTCTACGTGGTGAATAGGGTAAAGTGGCTTATTTTTAATTATTGCAAGAGTGCGTGCGGTTAGTGTGCCAATCAATAAGGAGCCAAGTAGACCAGGCGCATAAGTCACGGCGATTGCATCTATCGCATCCCAGTCTAGATGTGCGTCGGATAACGCTTTCTCTACAACCGGTACCATAACTTCTATATGGCTACGAGCGGCGATTTCAGGAATCACGCCACCATATCGGGCGTGAATATCTATTTGCGAATTGACAACATGACTTAATAAATATTTTCCGTCTTCAACAACAGAGGCTGCCGTCTCATCACAACTACTCTCAATACCTAAAATCTTCACATTTTTATAATAACATATTGCACAAAACTTAAAACTAGCTTAAAATATAAATATAAGTCGCTTTTAAGGAGGATTTCAGATGAGGCAGTTTGTCACGACTTTAAATATATTAATGTTAAGTATAATTTTTATATTTATCGTAGTTCCACAGGTGGGTGCAAGTAGCATAAGAGATGATCAGTATGAGATATTAGACAGTCAAGAAATAACGACTTTCAGTGATTGTCTGTATAACGAACAGGTAAAGTTAGTAAAAAATCAGCCACTAACAACTTGTCTTTATGAGAGTGGCTCAAAGACAGTCGGTATTTATAATGACAGGGGTTATGGTAGAGTTGGTGTGAATTTCTTATCTGGCTTGGAGTTATACCCAGTTAAAATTCATGGGAATTATTTTGATTGCCTCTATGCTACGTGTATATATTTGTCAGATTCGGACACTTTATTGAATATGGAGCGGGTTACTACCGGAAACTATTATTCACCGGTATTATACAAGAATTTTACAAAAAATCTGTCCATGCGAAATGAATTTGGTGAGAAATATTTTGACTATATCAATCCTGAGAGGGAAGTTATGATGACACAAAAAGGGGGTTCGCCTTTTGGGTTAAGAGGTAAGCCATACAGCGTTTCTGCCAACGGAAAATGGTTAGTGATTTATCTTATGAATGTCGGTATAGTTCGGTATGATCTAAAAGAAGGTACGCACCTTAGAGTTTATCCAGACGTACTTGAGCCTAGAGGCTATCCAATGGCCACTAGTGAATTGGCAATTGACAACTCAGGAAAAAATATTGTGCATGTCGGAACAAATGCCGGCGTCGGTAGATATTTCGTAAGTGAGGGCTGCGGTGATTACAAATTAGATAATTCACCAATGGACAATTTATGTCCTCGTATTGAGATAAACCCAGAGAAATTAATATGGTCATTTCACTACGCGACAAAACCGGTTATTTACGAGAACGGCACAATCGGATTTATTGTTATATCAACCGATGGCTACTTAAAATATAAAAAAGTTATCATCGGGCCGGCGGGCAGCAGTGTCTCGTCATTGGATCTGTTGGCTTTAGGAGACTCGTTTAGTAGTGGAGAAGGGGAAACTGATGACAAATATTACTTGCCAGGTACAAATACCGAAAAAGAGAAGTGTCACGTCAGTCTGCGTTCTTATCCATATCTAGTAGCGAACTTGCGAAATCATCCGAGTAGCAGGGTTCGAAGTGTCGCCTGTTCAGGAGCGATTACAGAAGATATTACCGGACATGCGGGTTATCTGGGTCAGAGAGGAAGATTAAAAGATTTAATCAGCCCAGCAATTTACGTAAATACCCTCCAGGAACAAGCTCAACGAGATTACTTACCAGGAAGAATAGAACAACAGTACTTTGTAGGTTCGTCTAAGGCTAATGTGGTGACAGTCGGTATCGGAGGAAACGATTCTGGGTTGATGTCTAAGCTCAACCAATGTGCCATGTCCGATACTTGCAAATGGGCAAGAGATGAATCTTACAAGGCTGCTGTAGCTAATGAGATAAAAGGTTTATTTAACAAACTAACTAAAACGTACAAAGAATTAAAAAAACAATCACCAAATTCTGATATTTATGCGGTTGGCTACCCACAAATAATGAACACGAACTTGATTTGTAATGATCTACTAGGTGTGGCATTTAACCAGACAGAGCGAATATTTATAAAAGAATCTTTGGCCTATATAAATAACATAGTTCAGTTGTCTGCAAAGAACGCAGGCGTAAAATATATCGACATAGAGCAAGCTTTTTTAGGAAACATGTTGTGCGATTCAACAAGTAACCCAGCGATGAACGGGATAAGATTTGGTGATGATATTGCAATTTTAAATCTAGGAAAACATATTGGAAACGAAAGTTTTCACCCAACGCCATATGGACATCAGTTGATTGCAGAATATATGGAGGGGCAAATATTACTTTTGCCGGATACGAATGAAAAAGTTGATTACGAGCAAATTGGCACATTACAACCTGAAGCCGCACCTGAATATTGGCCAGAATCTGCACTCAACAATGTAGAGGTTCGGCATTTGGATATATTTACGACTGATACGAATGATTCCGCTGGCATACTCTCCGCTATAGATGGGGGGTCAGAAATGAACCTTGAGGTAAAACGACTGGGCAAAGACGAGACACTCATAGACATAACTTTTCATAAGGATAATCTTTCAGAAGTAATTCAAGGTGTTAATTACGAGGACTGGGAGCCGGGCGTATATAGCTTGACATTAAAATGTAGATCTCTAAATGATACGCCACTCGAGATTTATAGTACACATATAGTTGAGATGCCCAAAGAGGTGGATGAGGATGAAATAGAACCGAGCGAGCCACAAGAGGAGAACATAAAGGAAGAAGGTATGTCAAACAACATTGACAACAAAGATAATACTGCCGAAAATAATGAGAAGGTGGATAATTCTATCGAGACAATTAGTGGTAGTGCTTCGGGTGTATCAGACCCAGCTTTGATGCACCAAAAATTTTATGAACTACCACAAACAAATATTGATAAAAATAATAAAAGTAGACAACTATTAGCTACAGCCTCAAAAGTAATGATGAAAGAAAAAGAGAACTCCTCAAATAAAGAAGTGAAGCGTGAAGAGGTGCAATCTAAAAAAGACCCATCAACTAAGCTAGCAACACCTAATGAGAAGAAATATACCGGAAGCAATGAAATATCACAAGAGGTGATTCAATTATCAAAATTTGTCGGATTTACAATGCTGTCTTTAGGGATAACCTATGTCGCGATTCGAAAGATAAGTAGTATTTAATAACAAAGTGACAGATGTAGGTTATTGACTAACAAAGTAATATATAGTAAACTGTAACGAACCTTAAAGGAGTGAGTGTAAAAATGTTAATATTAAAAAACAAACTTGAGAATATGGATTATCAATCCGTTACTGTGGAGTTTTCATTCAATGGCAACCCAGTGGATAAAAGTAACGATATAGAAAAATTCTTGATTAAAGTTATTAAAAGTTATTTTTCAATTGAAAGCGTTTTAGATAAAGAAGAAATGTTTGACTTATTAGCTTACAACTTTGCTACGAGCAAACTACACTTTCTAGTACACGCAACTAATAGTGCCGAAATCGATGAATTTGTGGCTTATATATCTAAGCACTACAGGCTATGGACGGGACAAGATACAAGTTGTCATATCGCTGAAAATACAAAAATAAAAGAACATATGCTACTTAAAGAGAGTGCACGAATACACACCCTTGAAGAAAATTGGGAAAATGCAAACTGCTCATCGTTACGTTGTTATTTATATGATGATACTCCTACATGGATGGCTAGCCATCACATTAAAAAAGTGTACGGGAACGCCGTAGATTACTACCAATATCTTAAAATTTACAGAAGCAAGGAAGCATTGATTAATTTAAAGTCCTTGGCTGGTGTGAGCGTGGCATAAAATCTTTCTACGACTAATAGAAAAATCTTACTCATAGGGGTGGTATAATATAAGATATGTCTACAAAGCAACAGTTAACTGCAGGAGCGAGAAAATTATTGCCTGCAGGCGCATTAGCTAGGCTGGAAGAGTCTTACCGAAAAGGAAGAGTCAAAGCGGTCACTGTGCGACACGGAAACCCAGCAAAGAACTTACGAGTAATTGCGGTTACTGGGACAAATGGCAAAACAACAACAGTTAATTATTTGAATAATATTTTAAAACACGCTGGCTATAAAACTGCAATGTTTTCTACCGCGGTTATTGAGATAAATGATCAGTCAAAAATTAACGATCTAAATGTCACCGTTGCAACGACTGACGAGATGCAAAGGTTTTTTAAGCAAGCTAAACAAGCCAAGGTTGATTTTGTAGTGCTAGAAGTAACGAGTCATGCTTTGCACCAACACAAGCTAGCAACTGTCCCGATTGAGATGGCTATCATGACGAATCTTACTCAAGACCATCTAGATTATCACAAAACTATGGATAAATATGCACAGGCAAAAAGTATATTATTTAAAAATTCGCCACAATTCATCGTATTAAATAAAGATGACGAGTGGTATAAGTATTTCGATAAGTTTCAAGCGAAAAACCAAAAAATTACTTATGGTAAAAATAAATCAGCAGACGCAGTTATCACAAAAGTTAAGTCATACACTGACGGTAACGTTGCCGATATCGCTATAGATCATCAGGTGAAAATCAAATTATCTACGCACATGCCGGGGGAATACAATGTTTATAATGCGACCGCCGCCGCAACGGCTGCTTATTTGCTAGGTTTAAAAACAAAAGATATTGTGGGAGGCGTAAAAACATTAGAGTCTATCCCGGGGAGATTTGAATTAGTGCCATTAAACAAGCCGTATCAGGTCGTGGTGGATTACGCCCACACACCTGACGCTCTAGAGCAATTATTAAAAACTGCTAAAAACATCACAAAACAAAGAGTGATTTTGGTGTTTGGTGCAACTGGCGACAGAGATAAAGGAAAGCGCAAAATAATGGGAGAGATTGCCGCAAAGTATGCCGACAGAATATTTGTGACGGATGAAGAGAGCTATAGTGAAGACCCAGCTATCATTCGCAAGATGATTATGGAGGGGATAAACAAGTCGGGCAGGTCAGCCAAGGCAACTGAAATTGCAGATCGCAAAGAAGCAATAGAGCGCGCATTAAGTGTCGCAAAAAAAGGTGACATTGTTTTAGTAACCGGTATGGGACATGAAAAGTTTCGTGTAATAAATGGCGAGAAGATACCCTGGAGTGATACCGAGGTCCTAAAAAATGCCTAGTCTTTCGGGGTTAAAAAAGAAGCTCTATTTTGTTGTGGCGAGATATTTCACCTTCTGGGCTAATTTCAGCCTAAGGAGATGGAATCCGCGTGTTTTTGCCTTGACTGGATCTGTTGGCAAAACGACGTTATTGAATCTCCTAGAGGTACAGCTAAAAAAGACCGCCCATTATTCTCACAACGCTAATAGTGTTTATGGAATTTCCTTTGATATTTTGGGATTAACCGGCATAGAAGGTTCTAAGTTAAAATGGATTAGTTTGTTTTTACTGGCGCCTTGGCGAGCGTTTACCTTTACTCATACTGAGCCGATTTACGTCGTAGAGATTGATGGGGAGCGACCTTATGAAACTGAAATGTTAGCTCGTTGGCTAAATCCTGAGCTTACCTTTTGGGTTAGTTTTGGGCGCAGTCATGCTATGCAGTTTGATGCACAAGTAAAGCAGGGAAGGTTTGAAAATGTAGACCAGGCGATTCTCCATGAATTTGCATGGTTGGCTAAACTTACACAAAAAGCTATCATTTATAATTCAAATGATAAAAATATCAACTCAGTCATACAGGATTTGGAGATAGAAAAAATCCCGATTACTAAAAAAACATTAAAAAATTATCAAGTTTGGCCAGATAAAACTATTTTAAATGTTGGGGGTACGGATTTTACATTTAATCAGCCGATGCCAAAAGAAGTATATGTGCAGGTGGCTATGGTAAAGGCTTTAGCAGAATATTTAGGTGAAAAACCAGTTACGAACTTTATTAATTATATCCAACCACCCGGACGCAGTAATTATTACAACGGTATTAGGGGGCTGAAATTAATCGACAGCAGCTACAACGCACACCTCATCAGTATGAAATCAATGATAGATATGTACACCGAAATGATTGCTGATAAAAAATGGATTG
Source organism: uncultured Candidatus Saccharibacteria bacterium (assembly GCA_964622895.1). GTDB lineage: Bacteria > Patescibacteriota > Saccharimonadia > Saccharimonadales > Saccharimonadaceae > JAGOZV01. The sequence continues at coordinate 11,150 of CAZUSB010000008.1, forward strand.
TTGTCGGCGATATTGTTGATCAAGGTGAGACGGAAGAGGAACAACATAGAGAGCTGGGGGAAATTCTAAATAAAGCAGATTTTGATTTTTATATTTTCGTCGGGCGACGCACACAAAACTATACATATCCAGAAATTAATCAGAAAAAAGCGGTTAGTTTTTTACATCCCAAAGACGCATTGAAATATATTAAAAATGAAATATCTGGCGATGAAGTAATTTTATTTAAAGGTAGTCAGTATCTTGAGGGGGTAATTGCTGAGTTATTGACTAACGAAGACGACGTTCAAACTCTTCCGCGTCAAGACGAAGCTGGCAAAAAACGTCGCGCTCGCTGGGGGCTAAAATAATGGCAAAAAAAGTTTTCATCATCCATGGTTGGACGTATACTATCGCGCCGTGGACTTCAGTGGTGTCGGTTTTGAAATCTCGTAATATAAACCCAACACAGTTAAAAGTTCCGGGATTGACCACGCAGAGTAAAAATACCTACACCATAGAAGATTATGTTGATTGGCTACAAAATGAGCTTGAGGGCGAAAAAGATCCGATAATTATTGCGCACTCAAATGGCGGTCGAATAGCCTTGAACTATCTAAACAAATATCCAAAAAGTTTTAGTAAATTAATTTTAATTGGAAGCGCAGGTATTTACGATGATCAACAATCAACAACATTTAAAAAACAAACCCTACAAAGTTTAGCGAAAATTTTCCAGCCACTGGCGAAAATACCGCTGGCTCGTAAAGTCGTCTATAGAATTATTGGAGTGCAAGATTATCATCAAGCTCCAGAAAATATGAAAAAAACTCTACAAAACGTCATAGATAGTGACAAAAGGCTAGCGATTAAGGATAATGGAGTAGATACAGTACTGTTGTGGGGTCAAAAAGATGACGCCACTCCACCCTGGATGGGCGAGAAGATGCACAAATATTTGCCTGGATCACAACTAAAAATGTTTGGCGATTGGGGTCATGCTCCTTACATCACTCATCCGTACGAGTTAGCAAATGAATTAACAAAAGAGATTAACAAATGATATTTCAATCACTGGCACCACAATTTAATTTTAAATCAGCCCTAAGACATCTAACTATTAAAGGGAGACCCCAAGATAGCGACAATTTAAAAGAGTATCTTTTAGAGAAATACCAAGGTACAAATATTGAACTTTATCACAAGGGTCGAACAGCGCTAGCTGAAGCAGTGCGCATTACTACAGGTGGTGAGGGGAGAGTTTTAGTGACTGGCCTTACTTGTTACAGTGTTGAGCAGGCTGTATTAGCTGCGGGCTGTCGCCCAATTTTTGTTGATATTACCTATAAAGATCTCCAGTTTTCAAAAAGTTCTCTAGAAAAAGCCTTCGAAGATTATGACGATATCAAAGCAATAATTATTCAAAACACACTAGGTGTTCCAGCTAGTATAAGCACAATCACACAACTAGCCAAAGAAAAAGAGATCGCTATTATAGAAGACTTAGCGCATTCAGTCGGCTCTCGTTATCTTGATGGCACAGAGGTAGGGATGATTGGTGATGTTGTGATGTTGTCATTTGGTCGAGACAAAGCTGTTGACGTAACAAATGGTGGTGCGGTAATCACAAGAGCAGATTTCAATAGAAGATTACGTAAACCACAAAAATCAATGCCCCTAAAAAGCTATGTTAGGGACCGTATCTATCCAATTTTTGCTAAAACATCACGTTTTTTCTACCCCATAGGGATTGGCAGAGCAATGATTATGTGGTTCTATAAAATGAAATGGGCGGTCAAATCTTCCGAGGGTGAAGTGGATTATGAGCTAAAAATGAGCAATTGGCAGGCGAGGTTAGCGCTTGAAAAATTAAAAGAGATGCCCGCGACTATTAAACATCGACAAGAAATGGCGAGCAAGATCATCAAAGAGATTTATTTAACCCCAATCACCAACGCAAGCTACGAAGCTGCGTCATTGATTCGTGTGCCTTTTGTGGTTGAAAATCGTCACGAGATACTCCAAGAGTTAAAGTCTGTTGGTATATATCTTGAGGATGTTTGGTATGACGCGCCAGTTTCGCCACGACGCCACCTAAAAGACTCACTATTTATCCGTAGTGAAGCGCCAAAAGCAGTTAAAATTTCCAATGAGATAATTAATATTCCAACTTATACTAATCTAACAAAACACGACTTAGACGCGATTATATTAATAGTAAATAGGGTTGCCAAAGATGCTAAGCGTTAAAGATCCTACCGCAAAAGACTGGAAAGATATTGCCACACGTTTTAACGAAGCAAATTTTTTGCAGAGTAAGCAATGGCAGGATTTACATGAAAAACTTGGTATGAAAACAACGACTCGAATTTTATATGACGGAAATGAGATGAGTGGCTTTATGCTGGTTGTCGTCAAAGACGCTAAAAGAGGAAGGTATTTGGAGATTGCTGGCGGACCATTATTTGATAGTACAAACTTGAAGCTATGGGAGGCTATCAACAAAGAAATTCAAGCTATCGGTAAAAAATATGATGCGGTTTTTGCAAGAGTTCGACTACAAACCACAAAGTCTAATAAAACTGAAACACTACTAATAAATTCGGGCTACAAAAAAGCACCAATGCACCTGCACGCCGAGCACACCTCGGTGATTGATCTGGAGCCCACTGTTGAAAATCTACTAGAGAACATGAGACGACAAACTCGTTACGAAGTTAAAAAATCCAAGAAACAAGATATTACGGTTCAAGCCTATCCTGCCAGAGATAAAATCAGTCAATTCATAGACTTGCAGCAAGAAACCGCTAAAAGACAAGGTTTTATAACATCATCACCAACTTTTTTGAAAGCATTAACTGAGTCATTTGGTGATAGTGTTAAAATATACGTCAGCGAGCATGGGGGTGATATCCTAAACATGGCGTTGGTGATATTACAGGGAAAAGAAGCAGTATATTTTGAGGCGGCTAGTTCCGAGAAGTCATACAAGTTTTCTGGCTCGTACGCACTTTTATGGCAATTGATTCAAGACGCAAAAAAAGACGGCTATGAAAGGCTGAATCTTTGGGGTATCGCATACAATGACGATCCTCAAAATAGATATGCAGGAGTAACCACATTCAAAAGAGGTTTCGGTGGGCAAGATATAACATACATGCCAGCGCACGACTTTGTCTTTAATAAAACAAAATACTTAGTCAACTGGACGGTAGAAACCGCACGCCGCAAAAAAAGGAGACTATAGATGCAGATAAAAGATGTTATCGATAAAAAACAATGGGAAGATTTTGTACAGGCTCGGCCTGAAGCTAATTTTTTACAGAGTTGGCAGTGGGGAGAGTTCCACAAAAACAGAGGTAAACGAATTTTCCGACGTGGTCTATATAACGATAATCAATTGATTGGGGTTTATACCGGACAGATTGAAAATGCGCGACGCGGCAAGCGACTTGAAATCGCCGGTGGTCCGTTGATTGACTGGGATGACAAACAAGTTGTGAAAATAACAACAGAAGACATTAAAAAACAGACAAAAATAGCTAACGCAGTCTTTGCACGAATTCGTCCACAAGAGCCATATTCCGATAAGATGGCAGAGATACTGAAAGATAATGGTTACAAAAAAGCACCGATGTATTTGAGTGTAGAGCTGGCTGGTGTATTAGATTTAACAAAAAATGAAGAAGAAATATTAAAAGGGATGCGACAAAGATTGCGTCGCGCCCTCAGAAAGGCCGCAAAAAATAAGATCACTGTTGAGACAAGCACAAACCCCAATGACATAGATGCTTTTTATGACATTCAGCTCCAGACAGCAAAGCGACAAGAATTTGTTGCCTTTAGTAAAGAGTTTTTCAAAAAACAATTCAAAGCATTTAGCGATGACGACCAGGTTGTTTTGTATACTGCAAAACTAAACGACGAGATTTTAGCACAAAACTTCATGATATTTTATGGCAACGAAGCGTCGTATCATTATGGTGTCAGCACAGAGCTTGGAACGAAACTATCGGGCGCGCCATTACTACACATGAGAGCGATGGAAGACGCTCGCAAAAAAGGAATAAAGCGCTATAATTTTTGGGGAATTGTAGACGAAGACGATACCGAACATCGTTTTTATGGAGTAAGTGTCTTTAAGAGGGGATTTGGTGTGGATGAACTGCAATATACACCAGCCCATGACTTAGTGGTTAATTCAAAAAAATACGCCGGCACCTGGTTGATTGAAACGGCACGCCGCAAGGTCCGTAAGGTTTAACCCTTTACCATAAGTATATTGACAAAATATCAAAAACGTGCTATTATTAGAGTATGTATAGACCTGAATCCACCACCAGGGTTACGCCCGCAGAAATAATAGAGACCACCAAAAGATCAGATGAGTATCTACAGGTGAAGAATGAAGCAAGCGCAAGAAGTTATGGCGCAACTGCGCTTTGGTCCACTGGGAATGTTGCTAGCGAGGCTATGTATAGAGTCAGTGAACGCATAGAGAGTGAAGATCCACAAAATCGTCCAGAGGCACAACTCTATAAATACCTTTCGTTTATGCCTGACTATATTAAGTCCGAAAGACAGTTAGAGCTTAACCGAAGGAGAATGAGTAAACAGGAATACGATGATAACTTAGAAAATGTCATCAATATGAATCATGTCATACGAGAGATCATAGACGAAGAAACATTTGATACTATGAGTGATATGTTAAACTACGCCCAAAAATATCTACTACAGTCAAGGCTTCCTAGAGATATGATTAAATATGGCGAAAAGAAACTTAAACAAGTCATAGACGGCATGAGGCATGAAGTTGCAGCACAGAGCGCCTTAACAAAAGTAGCAGGTGTCGTAGAGGTTAGGGAGAGTAAAACTGTCGCAGAAGAACAAGAAGGTGTTGATTTAACGGTAGAGTTCGCAGACGGCACAACGCTTGATCTTGATATTAAGTCTACTCCTTATAATGCAAATAAAGCTAATAATGACAGATTGAGCCATACACATGCTATTATATGGTCGGGATTTGAGTGGGATGATTTCAACGCACAACTTATCCCAGATAATAATACGATAAATAGTAAAACAGAGTACTTTAGTCAGGTGATAAATAACATTAAAAAAACCCAACCGCACCTGATAAAACAACCGACCCTTGTTAGTTAATTATAATTATTATAAAAATATTTGAACAATTATGGAAACGTATAAAATAATAGACCCATCGAACGAAGCACAACTGAATGAGATGCTAAAAAGAAGAGAACGCATTTCTGGTAGTGCTTTTGATCTGGTCATTGCTAAGACTGCTATTTCCGCACTGAGCGATAAAGATGATTTGCTAAACGTAGTCTTAACAATAGACAATATTAGTTATGCTAGACCTACGATAATAGAGGGATCTGTTACTAGAGATGGTGAAATTAACCCACAGCCTGCACGGATTGATGCCGAAGGGGTTGATCCTGATGACAAAAACAGCTTAACGCTAACAACGATAGATGAGATATAACTAGCACTCTAGCTTGACGAGTGCCAATTTCCTCGCTATAATAATTTGTACATACTTATGAATTATTAAAAAGGAGGAAGATGAATTCACCAATAATGCCATTTGGCGATCGCGTGGTTGCCATTAAAGAACAGGCAAAAACTAAAACTGCTAGCGGGATTCTTTTACCAGAAAATGCTAAAGAAAAGCCAGTAATGGTAGAAGTTGTTGCTGTTAGTGATGAAGTAAAAGGCATCAAGAAGGGCGATAAAATTATCTATAGCGAATATCGCGCAACCGACATCAAGATAAACGATCAAGATTACTTGATTGTCAAAAGCGAAGATATTTTAGGGATTGTTAAATAAGGAAGGGAGTAATATAAATGGCAAAAAAGATTTTTTACGATGATGACGCAAGACAGCGCGTATTAGGTGGCGCCCAAGCGCTGTATGATGCGGTCAAGGTAACCTACGGACCAAAAGGTCGTAATGTTGTAATTGAAAAAAGCTATGGAGGACCAACTGTGACTCACGATGGAGTGACAGTAGCTGAAAGCATTGAGTTGCCAGTAGATGATGATGCAACTCTCGGTTACAAGGTTGGAGCAGAGCTGATCAAGCAAGCTGCGAACAATCTAAATAAAAGCGCAGGTGACGGCACAACCACTGTGACCGTCTTGACGTATTCTATATTAAAAGAAGCTAATCGTCTGATCGCCGCTGGACATAATCCGCAAGAATTACGAAAAGGTATAGAGGCGGCTGGAGCTGAAATTATGCGAGACCTAGGCAAATTAGCAGAGCCAATCGAAGGTAAATCTGATCGTGTGGCAGAGGTAGCAACTATTTCTGCAGGGGATGCACATATTGGCAAAATGATTGCTGATGTTATCGCAAAAGTTGGAAAAGATGGCGTTATAACAGTAGAGGCAGGTCAAGGTCTGCAGTTAGAAGCTGAAGTTGTCGAAGGATTTAGTATGGATCGTGGCTGGTCAAGTCCGTTTTTTGTGACTGATCCTGCTCGTCAAGAAGCTATTTACACTAAGCCAGCAGTTGTTTTGACTGACAAAAAGATTTCCAGCGCGCAAGAGATTTTGCCATTGATCGAAAAACTAGTTCAAGCTGGCAAAAAGGATATCGTGCTGATTGCAGATGAAGTGGATGGTGAAGCACTAAGTGTTTTGATTTTAAATAAACTAAAAGGCGTACTGAACACTGTAGCAGTTAAAGCTCCAAGTTATGGAGATAGACGAAAGGAAGTTTTAGAAGACATTGCAATTTTGACTGGTGCAACCGTTATAAATGATGAGGTTGGTTTGACATTTGAAAATGCAGACTTAAATGTTGTTGGTTCAGCTCGCAAAATTATTGTCGGAAAAGACGAAACAACTATTATTGAGGGCGATGGCAAAAAAGCCGTCGTAAAAGCGCGAATTGAACAGATCAATGCGATCAAAGAAAACACTACAAGTGAATATGAGCAAGAGCAACTAGAAAAGAGAGTGGCGTCATTATTAGGTAAAGTCGCGGTCATTAAGGTCGGCGGTGCTACTGAAACCGAGATTGATGAAAAGAAGTTTCGTGTAGACGATGCGGTAGCTGCAACAAAAGCGGCCTTGGCTGAAGGTATCGTTGCTGGTGGTGGGGTGACGCTGGTTAATCTTGCGACATCACTCAAAGTTAATGGCACTGATAGTATAAGTGCGGGACGTCAAATCCTTAAAAATGCTCTAGTGCAACCATTCTTGCAAATTACTACTAATGCTGGATTAAACAGCGAAGCGTTGCTCGCACAAGTAGAGCAAGCAAAGCCCGGGTTTGGCGTAAACGTTAATAAGCCAAAAGATGGTTTGGTAGATCTCAAGAAAGATGGTGTCATTGACCCAGCTCGTGTGACAAAAGAAGCGGTGCAAAATGCTGTCTCTATCGCCTCAACGGCATCAACCATGGGTGCGTTAATCGTAGATATTCCAGAGCCAGAAGCTCCTGCTCCAGCTATGCCAGGTGGTATGGGCGGGATGTATTAGTTAGAGAGAAATTCAATTTCTTTAATAATATCTAGCAAAGCTTGAGCCCGTTTGGTTTCGTCCTCAATCTGTAAAGCAGTTTGATAAGCGGGCTCAACTAGTGTTTTGTCATCAGAGCTTCTGATGAGAAGTAAATATGTTTCAAATTTTTCATCGGCTGGTAGTTCCAGCTTACCAACTATTGGGCGTAATTCATTTAAGACTTGGTTCTT
>CAZUSB010000008.1:18960-24129 GCA_964622895.1 uncultured Candidatus Saccharibacteria bacterium
CCTCAGCTTCTTCTGTTGTGATTTCTACAGCAGTTGGCTCTGGTTGTTTGACCTCAATGACTTCGCCCGCGCTCTCCATAGAGGCACTTAGTTGCGCGTTAATATCCTCAATGACCGGAGGAGCTCCAGTAAAATCCATCTCCTCATCCGCATCATCAGTGTTAATACCAGCCAAAGCCTTCGCTAGATCCTGGTCATCACTGATTGGTTTTGTGTTTTCTTGTATATCGTCCATTTCCACCCTTATTGATACTTATGCTTACTTAAATTATACTGTATCATAGATATATAGTAAACGACAAGGTGGAAGAATGTTAGACAATAAAAATGTATTAAATCATCGCGATCCAAAGCGAGCCCTAGATATTACGCAAGAACAGTATCACCAAGCAAATTATGAGGCTGAATTTATAAATGCTCCTGAAAATACAGATGGGGTCAAAAATATAACTATTTTAGGTATGGGCGGTTCTGCGTTGGCGCCTTTGGTACTAAAAGACTGGCTAAATAATGAAATACCAGTTCCGCTAGAAATTGTACGAAGTTATGACCTGCCAGGGTCAGTCAATAAAAATACACTTGCGGTAATAAATAGTTATTCTGGCAATACCGAAGAAACTCTTAGTGCCTTATATCAGGCAAAGGATCGCGGGGCAAAAATTGTCATTATCGCTTCTGGCGGAGAATTGATTGATTATGCAAAAGAAAATCACACGCCACATATTATTTTACCGAGTGGCATTCAACCACGTATGGCACTGATTTATAGCTTGCGCGCAAATACGCGTATATTGGCGCACTATAATATTATTAGCTATCAATATTTTGATGAAATTGCTCAGACCGCAGAATGGCTAAAAGAACAAACTAGTTCGTGGACAAAAGAAACAGCTCTAAAAAATAATCTAGCTAAACAAATCGCTCTTCACGCAGTTGGAAAAACTGGCGTCTTTTATGGTGGCGACAAGACTGGTTCACTAGCCTATAAATGGAAGATTAGTTGGAACGAAAATGCCAAAAATACAGCCTTTCACAATGTCTATCCGGAGTTTAATCACAATGAATTTATGGGATGGACATCACATCCGGTAGAAAAGCCATTTGCGATATTTGATATAGTTAGCTCGTTTGAACACTCACAAATTCTCAAACGCTTTAAAGTATCTGATCAACTTTTGAGTGGACGACGACCAAAATCTCAAACCATAGAACTACAAGGAGACAGCTTACTAAAGCAATTGCTGTGGGGAGCGATATTGGCCGATTACTCCAGTATTTATTTGGCAATTTTAAATAATATTGAACCAACACAGGTAAAACTAATAGAAAAACTAAAACAAGAATTAAAATAAAAAATATAAAATAATTATGGACAATAAACAGACACTCTTATCGCCTGATGGCAAAAATCAAATAAGCTTCATTCTAGAAGGCGGGCAATTATATTATTCAACCCGACGCCATTCAAAAGCTAATATTAAAAAATCGCGAATCTGCCTAGAAATGGAAGAGGGGTATAGTCTTGGCGATTTTCATTTTGTAAATTGCAGCGAAAGCTTGCACGACGAAGAGTGGCGACCTGTAGTCGGACAAAAAGAGAAAATCAACAATCGTTATCGTGAATTAAAAATAGAGTTGATCAATGGAAAAAGTCACTCAAAAATCCAAAACTTCATAGTTTATTTACGTGCCTATGATGATGGTGTGGCTTTTCGTTACGACATCCCTTTCCAAGAAGGGCTAGAAGATTTTGTTATCAAAAATGAGCATATAGAATTTAATATTTCTAGTCGTGCTCAAGCCTGGTGGATACCAGCTTATCAACCTGATCGCTACGAATATACTTACCAAAAAACGATAGTCGAAGATATGCCTGAAGCGCATACGCCTCTGACGATTGAGTTAAATCCGGATGCTTTTATATCGGTTCACGAGGCTTCACTATATGATTATGGTGCCATGGTTTTATCATACAAAGATGACAATCTAGTGTCGGAAATCACACTGCTTGCGGACGATACGGCCGGTCATTTTAATGGTAGTTTTATGTCTCCGTGGCGCGTGATTATTCAGGCAGACAAAGCAATAGATTTAATCAGCAGCGACATAGTCCTGAATCTCAACCGGGAGCCTGAACGTGATTTTTCATGGGTAAAGCCATTGAAGTTTATGGGTATTTGGTGGGGAATGTTTGTCGGAGAATTTACTTGGGGCTCAGGCGAGCGTCATGGTGCAACCACCGAAAATGCCAAAAAATATATTGATTATTGTGCAGAGTATAAAATACCAGGACTACTAATAGAAGGCTGGAATGTTGGCTGGGATGGCGACTGGACAAAGAACGGACATCTATTTAGTTTCACTAGCGCCTATGATGATTTTGATGTGCGAGAGATTGCTCGTTATGCCAGTGAAAAGAGCATAGAGTTAATTGGGCATCACGAAACATCAGGCGATATTAAAAATTATGAGAGTCAACTAAATGATGCTTTTGAGTTTTATAAAGAACTGGGTATCAAATATATAAAAACAGGCTATGTCGGTAGTCGGATGAATCATTCGGAAATGCACCACAGCCAGTATGGTGTAGAGCACTATCAAAAAGTTGTGCAAAAAGCTGCTGATTATGAAATTATGTTAGACATTCATGAACCGATAAAGGGCACAGGAATTGAAAAAACTTGGCCAAATCTTCTTACACGAGAGGGTGGACGGGGTCAAGAATACGAGGGTGGTGGTATACCGCCAGCGCACGTGCCGAGTATTGTTTTTACTCGTATGCTTAGCGGCGCTTTTGATTATACTCCAGGGATTTTTGATATCACCAATCCAGTCAAGCGGGTGACCTCTACTCTTGGTCGTCAACTTGCACTATATGTGGTTGTTTATAGCCCAATGCAAATGGTGGCGGATCGTCCCGAGCAATATCAAAAAAATATTGACGCCTTTAAGTTTATACAGGATGTGCCGGTAGACTGGGGCGCTACAGTGCCGATTGCGGGAAAGATTGGTGATTATGTGGTGATTGCGCGACGTGACAAACACAGCAAAGATTGGTATGTTGGTGGGGTGGCCGGAGACCACGAAAAAGTTATAAAGTTTGAACTGTCATTTTTATCGGAAGCGCGCAAATACGAAGCACAAATTTATCAGGATGGTGAAACAGCGCATTGGCGCGACAATCAACTAGATATATTTTTGTATACACGAGAGGTGAATTCGTCGGACGCTATAAAAGTACGGATTGCTCCGGGCGGTGGATTTGCTATCAGACTAAAAGAAATAACTGGAGAGAACGACGATGACCAAGACATTATTTAGTCAAAAAGACCCGTGGTTAGAACCGCAAACTGACAAAATCATCAACCAGAATAACTATATTACTCAAAAAACTACCGAAATCCTAGATGGACAAAGACTAACGGACTTCACTTTGGGTCACTTATTTTTCGGCTTACATCAAACAGATGACGGCTGGACATTGCGTGAATGGGCACCAAATGCGACCAAAATTACATTTTTATCTGAAAGTACTGACTGGCAAGAGACGTTAGAGATGACCAAAAAAGACCATGGTGTGTGGGAATTAAATATACCCAAAAGTGCCCTTCGTAAAAATGATCATTACAAAATCCACGTATATTGGGAGGGGGGTGACGGTTTTCGGCTCCCATCTTATGCGAGTTATGTCCTCCAAGAAGAAGCTACAAACAATTTCAATGCAGTAGCTTGGAATAGCGAATATCAATGGCAGAACCAAGCACCGACAATTAATAAAGATAACCCACTTTTTATCTATGAGGCGCACGTCGGTATGTCTGGCGAAAAAGAGGGTATAGCTACCTATCGTCAATTCGCCGATGAAATAATTCCTCGCATCAAAAAAGCAGGCTACAATGCTATTCAATTAATGGCGTTACAAGAGCACCCGTATTATGGCAGTTTTGGCTATCATGTATCTAACTTTTTTGCGATTAGTTCACGTTTTGGTACACCGGATGACCTGAAGTATTTAGTTGATAAGGCACACAAAAACGGCATAGCCATAATTATGGATATTGTGCATTCTCATGCTGTCAAAAACGAAGCCGAAGGTCTCGGTCGGTTTGACGGTACCATGACCCAGTATTTTTATGAAAAAGAACACCCAACATGGGATTCAAAGCTATTTGATTATGGAAAACCTCAAGTCGTACATTTTCTACTGAGTAACGCTCGTTATTTTTTGGAAGAATACAATATAGACGGTTTTCGTTTTGATGGCGTTACTAGTATGATTTTCCATGATCATGGACTAGGTAGTGGCATTGGGTCTTATGACGATTATTATACCGACAACATCAATCGTGATGCGCTGATGTATCTCAAAAACGTCAATGATTTAATTCATCAAATAAATCCGCAGGCGATTACAATTGCCGAGGAAGTGTCGGGTTTTCCTGGGCTGGCTGCACCGACAAGCGAGGGTGGTATAGGTTTTGATTATCGCCTGAATATGAGTGCCCCTAATCTTTGGATTGAGCACATAGAAAAAATAAAAGATGAAAATTGGCAGATGGGTAATTTACTTCATGAACTGTCGCGCTATCGCCCCGAAGAGCGCACTATCACCTACGCTGAGTCGCACGATCAGGCGTTGGTAGGTGACAAGACTTTGATTTTTCGCCTGATAGACAAAGATATGTACTTCCATATGAAAAAAGATGATCCGAATCTGCTAGTAGATAGAGGATTGGCGCTTCATAAAATGATTCGCCTACTGACGGCCAGCGTTAATAATGGCGGATACTTGAATTTTATGGGAAATGAATTTGGGCATCCGGAGTGGATAGATTTCCCACGAGAAGGAAACGATTGGTCATATAAATATGCACGACGTCAATGGAGCCTGATGGAAGATTCCGATTTAAAATATGAGGGTCTGGCTAGTTTTGATCGGGCGATGACAGAGCTGCTTAGAGTTACTACGGGCGGAATCGAATATATATATGAGCATGATAGTGACAAGGTGCTGTCGTTTGTTAGGGGCGGCAAGGTGTTTGTCTTTAACTTTCATCCAGAAAATTCTTATGAAAATTACCGTATCCCAGTTGCTAAAGCAGGGCAGTATAGTGTTGTGCTAACTTCCGATGAGCCTGAACATGGTGGGTTTGGTAGTGTCAAGAAAAG
>CAZUSB010000009.1:0-20774 GCA_964622895.1 uncultured Candidatus Saccharibacteria bacterium
GCTGCCAAATTATGTGGTCGCCAAGCAAACCACTTGAAGCTATTACAAGCGCTATTTAGTAAGATCTTTTTGTTTGGTGTCAACTCTATTTAAAGCACCTCTGTCCATATAGTAAACAACAGCATCTGCTTCCGAAGCAACTTTTTGGCTGTGCGTTACTACAATGACTATTTTTCCACTCGCAGCAATTTCTTTAAAAATTTGCAAAATTTTCGCTTCCGTCTCCTCGTCTAAATTGCCCGTCGGTTCGTCGGCGACAATAATTGGCACATCGCCTGCTAAACAACGAGCAATTGCCACTCGTTGTTGTTGACCGCCACTTAATTTTTGCACCAAGCTGTCTGCTTCTTTACGCGTAATTCCAACGCTTTCTAAAAGTTCGTAAGCTCGTTCTTTGGTGTTATCTTTGCCAGAGAGATCAAGACTGACTTCTACATTCTCTCGTGCTGTCATATATTTAATAAGATTAAAAGACTGAAAAACAACGTTGACATAATGCTGACGAAACTGCTGACCACCAATTTTTCGTATATCTTTGTCCCCATAGAGGACGTCGCCTGATTGAATTTTGTCTAAGGCAGAAATTAACGATATTAGAGTTGTTTTGCCGCTCCCACTTTCACCGACAATTGCATACAATTTTTTCGGCTTAAATTCTGCATTAACATTTTTTAGCACATCTACCTGCCTAGAGCCGTCTTTGTAGGAGTGCGTTAAATTTTTTATCACTAACGAGTCGTTTTTTGAATCGGTCATTTTTATTCCTTTCCTGTCAAAATTGTTTTTGGCTGATATCTTAAAATATTTATGCTTGGAATAATCATTGCAACAATTATTATCAAAAAGCCAATACCGAATAATAGTGCGTATTCTTTAATACCAGGAGAAACATCAATGCTATCTATTTGCTTTACGTTTGATTGTTGAGATCTTAACCTGCCAGGTGCATTTAGTCCGCGTCTTTCGCCCCCAACACTATTGTCAGATGATTGGGTTGATGCAATTTGTTGTTTTAGCATTTCATCACCGATTTTTTGCGAAATTAACTGACTCGTGCCAAACGATAGCAGGAAGCCAACCGTAGCCACCACTACAAGTTCAATTACAATCTGCCCAATAATACTCATACGTTTAGCGCCAAGGCTTAAAAGAACCCCCATCTCATAGCGACGGTCTTTAACGTTAATTATTACTATTAATGTGATAATCACAACCGTTGCTAAAATCACTATCCAAAAAATAGTTGTAGCAAAACCACCGACTTGTTCGATTGGACCAACCATTGTTTGATATGCAGAGTCATCAATATCCAACTTTAGATTAGAGCTGGCGATAGTCGGCTGAGTTTTCTCCATTTCGTTTATGAAGGCGTCTTTATCTTCAGCGCTAGTTAAATAATAACGAACATTTTGCACAGTTAAGTTTTTCTGTTGTTCTTCGGTTAACAACTCCTTTGCGCCACTGATATTTGTGTAAATTGTATTATTGTTAAAATCTTCTGAGCTATTTTCATAAATACCGACAATAGTGTACGTGATCTCAACAGCCTCGTCGGAAACACTTTTCAGCTTCAGCTCGCCACCAACCTTCAAGCCGTTTGCTTCGGCCAGTTCTTGTGAAATTACGACACCGTTTTTAGTTTCCTCGTTGAATGCTTCGCCGCTAACAATTTTCATGCTGCCATTTTCAACATCACTGACGAAGCTGAAACTATTTATTCCCTGAACGGTCGTATCGCCACGAGTTACAGTAGGATCTTGAAAATCAAAATTTAAATTAAAATTGAATTGAGGACTACGCTGTCCGCCCATTGAACTGCCGTTCTGCTGCTCATTGAACTGACTGCGGCTCTCGTTAAACTGCTCAATTTGTTCACTCGCTTGATTTTTTGCATCATTCAAAGCACCTCTGAATTGTCTTTCTCTCTCATTCTGAGTCGTTTCGACAACTTCAAAATTTGAAGCATTACCGGTCGTTGATACACTATATGTATAGTCTTTAATAAATTGCGATTTTGCAATCGCTTGAGCCAATTCTAGCGAAATGGTTGGCGAAGTGGGTCGGGTATTCTCGCCAGATTCTTCTGCTTTCTTCATCAGAGCCTCGGTGTCTGGTTGCAAATAAACCACTCCACTTATTTGGTCCTTCGCGTGTTGAGTAGATTTTGCTACCGAATTCATTATAGAAAGTGTTGCTAGTAGCAGATTTGCCATTACGAATAATAGTGCAATTAATATTATGGAACGGCTTGGTTTTCGCTTAATAGACAACCACGATCTCTTGAACATGTTTTTGTACATAAATTAATACATCCTTTCTTTTTTATATAATATCTAGCGCTCCTTTAAAATCGCTGAAAAAATAAGATCCGCTTTATAATATAAATATGAAGATACTATTGATAGAAGACGATTACGCTATATCAGACGCGTTGAAAGAAGGCTTGGAGGACGAAGCTTTTGCAGTTGATACTTCTTACGATGGCGACGATGGTTTTCGTACAGCAAGTGCAGGGAATTATGATTTAATTATTCTAGATGTGATGCTTCCCGAAATAAACGGTTACGAAGTTTTAAGAAAATTACGTCAAGAAGAAAACAGTACGCCAATTTTAATGTTAACAGCAAAAGATCAAGAGCAAGACATAATTAAAGGCTTAAATAAAGGTGCAGACGATTACTTAGCGAAACCATTCAGTTTTGATGTTTTGTTGGCCAGGATTCACGCTTTGCTAAGAAGGCCTTCAAATAAAAATCCCGAGATATTAAAAGTTGAGGATTTGCATTTAGACCCAAGAACAAAAGAAGTAACTCGTTTAAAAACAAAGATTAAACTAACGACCAAAGAATACGCAATTTTAGAATATTTAATGCGAAATAAAAATATGGTTATTTCAAAAGATGATTTTATTGACCATGTTTGGGATTTTGACGCAGATGTTTTGCCCAATAACGTGGAGCAATTCATTATGCTGTTGCGACGCAAAATTGACCATCCGTTTAGAAGCAACCTCATCCAAACCGTGCCCGGATTCGGATATAAAATTGTTGCTCCCTCAAAGGAGAATGAAAAATGATAGATAGCAAACATTCAACTCGTAGATTAGCCATAAGCTACTTCATTATCATCATGACGATGTCAATTATATTTAGTAGTTTGATATATTTTATAACTTCATCTAATTTAAACAGGCCGATACCCGCTCCTCGCATAAAAGAAAGAGCCGTTGTTCTCCCGCCAGAAGCAAGGGAGGGAATGAGAAAGCGCTACACTGAAACACGACTAGCAGTGCTGTCTTCTTTGATGATAATAAATGTAGCAGTAGGCTTCGGCGGGGCATGGTTTAGCTACTATTTAGCTCGTCGCACGCTGAAGCCGATTGAAGAATCTATTGAAAAACAAAATCAATTTATTAGTGACGCAAGCCACGAATTACGCACACCCTTAACTGCATTACAAACAAGCAACGAAGTGGCACTAAGGAAAAAAGTTATTACCGAAGAAAAAGCTCGTCAAGTTTTTGAAAGCAATATCATTGAAACTAAAAAACTTTGCGACCTAAGTGATGCCTTGCTTAATTTAACCAAAACTAACCGTGAAGATTTAAAAAACATTAAAATCAAGGAATTGCTTGAAGATATCGTTTCAAAATTTAACGCACCGGCAGAAGAGAAGTCCATTACCATAAAAATTAATTCACCCAACATAGAAATTAGTGCAGCGCCAATTGCTTTAGAGCAAATTATTTCAAACTTGCTTGATAATGCTATCAAATATTCTTCAAAAAACACACTTATAGAAATAACAGTAGAAGAAACAAGTGCCTCAACGATAATTTCAGTAAAGGACAATGGCATTGGCATAAAAGAAAACAAGCAACCATATATTTTTGAACGATTTTACCAAACGGACGCTTCACGCACTCGCACAAAAGGCTCTGGTTACGGCTTGGGCTTGGCAATTGCAAAAGAACTAGCGGACCGCTACAACTACAAAATCGACTTTATTAGCAAAAAAGGGTCTGGGTCTACATTTAGTATAACCATCCAATGAAAATGATGAGTAAACACTTAAGCTCTAGTCAACTTAGCTGTTTTCGGTTATAATAAAAAAGTCCAACCCATGTGCCGCGATGGTGGAATTGGTAGACACGCTAGACTCAAAATCTGGTGTCCTCTAGGACGTGCCGGTTCAAGTCCGGCTCGCGGTACCAAAATAATATTTATATAATTTATTAAAATATAATCTAAAATCATGAGCAAAAAGAATAAGACGAACACTTTAATTAACCACATTAAAAAACCTCAAATTGCACCCATCTTAACGGTTGCTTTTTTTACAATTATTTTAGGGACACTTTTTTACGGCAAAATAGAAAATCTTAGCTTTCTTGATTCTGCATATTTTTCTGTTATGACTTTAACCACGATAGGGTACAGTAGCGTAGAAATCACCTCTACGCTCGGAAAAATATTTACTATTTTTTATGCAATCTTTGGCATAGGAATTATTGGGGCAGCAGTTAATTATTTAATTCAAAAATCACTTTCTTATCATGCACAGCATGAGGCAGAAAAATCAGACGCCGATACTAAATCATAAAAGCATTACTAGTTAACATCATCTCTGAAATATGTTATAATCGCTTTGGAAAACCTATGAATCCAACTGATCCAAAAAACAATTCATCTCAGGGTAATTCAGATGCCACAAGAGAAGCAGCCGCTAATATAATTAGAGGTCAATTAGATTCACTCTTCAGCCCATCGAACGACAGCGACGCCACAACAAACAATCCGCCTATCCAACAGTCACAAGAAGACACACAGAAAACTAGTACCTCTTCAAAAGCCCACAACCCTGATATCGGTCCATACGAAAGAAGTTACGTAGAAACAAAACCTGAGATTCAGCAAAAAGAATGGGATCAATATCAAACAGCTTGGCAAGATTATTATCAAAAATATTACGAGAAATATTATACCCAACACTACGCGGCCGCCCAAAAAGCTTTAAGGCGTCAAAAAGCGGGAATTACTGCTAGTCGCCAAGCCTATCAGAAAAATCAGCAAGTAAAGTCCACGTCAATAAAATCAACACCAGAAAAAGCGACGACGACGGCTCCACCAAAGGCACACTTTGAACCAGCAAAATCCAATCTAATATCTGAGAAGGAAGCGACCAAGAGACTTCGCAATAAACTACAAAATCGCCTAGGCAAGGGAGCAGAGAAGGTCAGAAAAAGTCGACACTTTATGCCCCTCATGACCGCCGCAATGGCTGTTTTCTTGTTTTTATTTTTACAATACAATCAAATACTTATATCAAACGTCGTTGCTTACGTCAGTCCTGGCGATATTGATCCTAAAAATATTGTTATTGACACGCCCGATAACATCGAGGTTGACCCTGCAGCACGTCTAATCATCCCCAAGATAAATGTTGATGTCCCAGTTCATTATGATATCGGTAACGATACCAAATCTCAAAATACAGCTATGCGAGATGGTTTAGCGCATTTTTCTATACCGGGCGCAAATAGCCACCCAGGTGAAGTGGGCAATACTGTAATTGCCGGTCATAGTAGCGGCGACTTATTTATGAATAGTGATTACAAATTCATCTTTGCACAGCTTCACAAACTTGAACCCGGCGACAAAATATATGCCCACTACAACTCTAAACGCTACACCTATGCAGTTACAGGCACAGAAGTAGTCTATCCAGAACAAGTAGATAAATTAGTTTATGATACAGCAGGCAAACCAGTCATCACCTTAATTACCTGTACGCCTCTTGGCACAGCCTTACAGCGCTTACTGGTTACAGCAGAGCAAATCTCACCTGACCCGCTTAAGGCAACAGCAGCGACCGTTACGGCAGCCGATACAGCTACTATTCCAGGCAACGAGGCAACCTGGATAGAAAAAGTTCTATCCAATATGTTTGGCTCTGATCATAACTAACGAGACTAGTTTGTAAATAATAGCTAGCGTAAAATCATCAGACTTCGTTGTAGTGTAAGCATATTCTCGGTTGATCTACCGATTGAATAAATATATTTTTTGCTGCTAGTCAAGACGATGGGGTAGTCATTCTCTGTAACTTGAACCACTTTATGGGCGTTCTTTCCGTCAAACTCACGAATAGTCGCAGCTCCATTTTGATTTATCCAAACATGCGTGCCATTTAGCCAACCCGAGCTAAATGTTCCGTCTTCAGACACCTCTACTGCAAATTTAGCTACACTCTGGTACTCCAGGTCATAACTAACAAAGCTGCCACCTCTTCTCATCATTAAATATTGTCCAGTCTCGCCAAAAGACATCTCATATGGAGTAAAGTCTAGATTTAACGTCATGGCATTTTTTAAACCAACACCATTTCCACCATCAGATGGAAAATTACCTTTATATAAAGACAGTATGTTTCCACCCAAGATAGCTACATAGTCTTCATTGAAATATTTTGTAATAGCAACTTTTATATCGGGCTGGTCGACACTAAAGCTCTTAACGATATGAGAATTTACATCACCATCGCGATAAACACCAACAATTCTACGAGTAACCTCTGCATCGCCACTTTGGCCGACATAAGCAATATGATTTTTGTCATACAGAACAAAAGACTCTACTCTACTTACGATCGGTCGAGAGATTGTTGAGCTAGATAGATCCAGTTTTCGTATTTCAGAATTATTTAAAACATAGAATTTATTTCCGCTAGTGTCAGAAAACTTAACTGATGACATAGGCAGTTCAAAATGAGTCGTTAGATTTTTTGAAGCTGCAACATTTTGCGTATCTAGAATAATCCACTCACTACTGTCTTCAAATTGATGCTTGAGTAGCATATAGCGTCCACCTTCGTCCCATTCCACCATGGTAAACTTGTGAATAACTCCTTCAATAGTCGCCTGTGAATAGACTTCTGGCGCAAGATTTAAGGTTTTTGTTTTTATCTCATTGCCTCTTATGTCAACCAGCTCAAAACTAGGGGCCGATTCGCTTGGTTGAATCATCAAGTCCTTTTTTTCTGGAGAAACACTAAAGCCGTCCATCGTTTCGTAGGTAGATAATGGGGTAGTCTCTATTTCTTTCGGCACCAAAATGGCATAATTTAGCCATCGCAGCATACCAGGTTTTATCGTTAGTGTTTTATTCCAATCGTGGTACTTGTCTCGCTCCATGCTAAAGTCATGGCGCCCAGCATTGACAACAGTTTTATTTGGTGTACGAAATTGCACAGCATTACCATCCACCCTTGATATAGCTCCTGACGGACTAGACCCAAACTGCACTAGCCCAGTCTGTTCTACCTTATTGAGTGACATATCAAATCTAAACCCAAAAGTATACAACCCCAAAAATAAGGCGATCGTAATAGTGGCGGTAGTTATAACCGTATAAAGAACCGCACGTCTAACAATAGACTTTTTTCTCTTTGCTTGATTCATTGTATTTAAGATTATACTTGAAATTAGTGTCAAAAACTAATACTATAAATATTAAAGCGTAAGTACGATATAATCTTCTGCGAGAGGGCAAGTTATAGATGCAAGATATAAAACCGGGTGCAAAGTCAGTTCATAAATCACCCCAAAAGTCCAATACACTAAATCGGCAGTATACACAAAAACCTGTCAGAGACACTCAAAAAAAAGTGGTCGTTAATCAAACTGCAAAAAAAACGCAACTGCGAACCACCAAATCACAGTCCGTCAATAAAAGTCCGGTGGTATCACGTTTTGCGAAAAAACCTCTATTAAATAATTCTGTTGGTTCTATAAAACGACCAAAAACTCCTAACGTAACTCCAGCCAAATCAGACCCTACTGAATCCGACAATCGTACAAAAAAGAAGGTAAAAACACCAGTTAAAATCAGCGCCAAAGAGCGAGCGATCAATCAAGCCTTGGATAGTACACCGCTAAAAACAAATAAAAAACCTAAGCGCACTATAAAGCCCAAGACAAAAAAACGTCTTATTGTTTCTAGCTCTGCCTCTGTAATCTTTTTAGTGCTAGTATTTGTTTTCATTATATTCAGTCTACCGACCTTATCGCTTCATCTTGCTAACAATCAGGCAGGTATAAATGCGCGCTATCCGCAAACTAGCCCTGAAGGATATGATAGATCAGGTAACGCCAGATTTGTCAATGGCAGTGTAGTGATACCATTTTCCTCAAAAGACAAAAACACAAGTTTTGCCATTACACAAACAAAGACCATTTGGGATGTGACAAAACTCAAAAGTGAAGTCAAAGAACTAAGTCACGACAACTTTATTACGACCGAATATAAAGGTCTAACTATTTTCCATTATTCATTGGGTAGTCAATATATCACGACATGGATAAATAGCGATATATTATATGTGATCAGTGGTAACGCCAATCTTGATCCGTCACAAATCCGGGCAATCGTAGACAGTCTGCACTAGATTCATCTGTGATAAAATAGTATGTATGGAGAAAAATACTGTAAGAACACGCTTTGCACCTAGCCCAACTGGTTTTATGCATGTTGGTGGTGTTAGAACTGCTTTATTTGCATGGCTTCTAGCTAAACAAAATAATGGCAAATTTATTTTACGAATAGAAGACACTGATCAAAACAGGGAAGTTGCTGGTTCTGCCGATCATATTATTCGCACTCTCAATGAGCTTGGTATTGAATATGATGAAGGACCGAACAAGCCAGGGGGATCGTCATCTTACGTCCAAAGTGAGAGACTGGACGTCTATCATAAGTGGGCACAAAAACTGATTGACAGTGGCCGCGCTTATGCCGACCCTTATACAAAAGAGGAAATAGAAGAATTCCGCAATCATGCAAAAGCTGCCAAACAGCCATTTCTATATCGTAATCATCGTCCCAAAAACCCTCCAGCGTGGGATAGTAAAACACCGCTTCGTTTTAAAAGCGACCCAAAAAACTATCAATGGCACGACGAGGTCATGGGCAACTTAAAATCAGGTCCCGAAGTAATAGACGATTTTATCTTAATAAAATCTGATGGCTTTCCAACCTATAATTTTGCACACATCGTCGATGATGCCGAGATGGGTATCACGCATGTTATCCGAGGACAAGAGTTTATTTCAAGCCAACCCAATTTCCTGAATCTGTACGAAGCACTGGGTCTAGAGTTTCCAGTATTTGCGACCATGCCTCATATACTCGCACCAAGCGGTCAAAAAAAGCTTTCAAAACGGGATAACGCTAAAGACGTATTAGACTACCTAGCTGAAGGATATCTACCTGAAGCACTAATCAATTTTATTGCTAGTATGGGCTGGAACGACGGTACAACACAAGAAGTATATTCTGTCCAGGATTTGATAGATAAATTTAGTCTCGATCGTGTTGGCAGGAGTGGCGCAAGATTTGATGAAAATCGTCTAATATGGCTAAACGGTCAACACATTCGCGGTCTCACCTTTGATCAACTAAAAACAGAGTCTGAAAAATTTTGGCCCGAATCCGCCCTTGGTCAGCCCGAAGAATTAAAAGATAAGGTCCTGCTATTAGTCAAAGATCGCTTAAAAACCTTTAGCGACTTACCAATACTAACTGAATATTTTTTCACTGAACCGACATCAAACTGGTCATTGATACAAAACAACAAACAGCTAAAAAAATTATCTAACAAAGAAATCGGAGAGTTGCTAGAAAAAGCCCGAGAAGCATTAACACAAACAGATAATGACGCTGGAGCTATACAAAATACACTCAATGAGCTATTGACTGAAACCAATACAAAACCTGCTGTGTTATTTAGTTTGATTCGTACGGTTTTGACATGGGCGCCATTTAGCCCACAACTAAACGAAACAATTGAAATTCTTGGAAAAGATGTGGTTAATAAGCGTCTATCAAAAGCTATTTCTGAGTCGGATTCATTAGTAGAAATATAACAGCATTCATACTAGACTCATGCTATAATAAATAAAGGTCATGAATAAAATAAAAACATTTTTCAAAAATACAATTGAGTGGATATTAAAGCATGCTGTCTCAATCATGGTCATTTTAGCTGTTTTTTGGGCTGGCTTCTTGATAATCTATCAAGCCAGACTAAACGCTCTCAATGTCGGTAGAAATTCACAGCCAATAGCTATCGCACCGCCAAAGGAGCCTGAGGTGTTTTACTCAGCAGTCAGTGGAGTGCCAGTAGAAAGTGCCAATCTAGCCACTGCACCCGTAACAGCTATCATGATAGAGAACAGTCCTTCAGCTAGGCCACAATCAGGATTAAAAAATAGTGGAGTTGTTTATGAAGCTATCGCCGAGGGTGGCATCACTCGCTTTTTAGTCATCTATCAAACTGAAAAACCAACCCTAGTAGGTCCGGTGCGTAGTCTTAGACCATATTACGTAGAATGGCTTAAACCATACGATGCTTCAGTGGCTCACGTAGGAGGTAGCAAAAGAGCGCTAGATGAGGTTCGAAATGGTAGCTATCGTGATATTGACCAATTTTTAAATCCAAGTACATATTGGCGCGCTACAGATCGTCGCGCCCCGCATAACGTCTATACTAGTTTTGAAAAAATTGACGCTCTTAACGCGCAAAAAGGATTCACCACATCAAACGCCCAAGGCTTTTTAAGAGTTAAATCTGATAAAAAATCCTCTCAGCCACAAGAAGACATACCAGCTACAAAAATAAATATTGGTATTAGTAGCAATCTTTATAACCCCTCATATGTATATAATGGCGAAGCAAAAACATACGCTCGTAGTTTAGGCGGTAAACCTCATCTAGAC
This sequence comes from uncultured Candidatus Saccharibacteria bacterium, assembly GCA_964622895.1. Classification (GTDB taxonomy): domain Bacteria; phylum Patescibacteriota; class Saccharimonadia; order Saccharimonadales; family Saccharimonadaceae; genus JAGOZV01. The sequence goes on from CAZUSB010000009.1 coordinate 10,776, forward strand.
AGAGAAGACGGGCAAATAGCGCCTCGTGTGGTGATTGCGATGTTCGTCAAGGAAAATACTGTTAACGAAGATGGCGCCAGAGAGAATATTATTACAACCGGAAAGGGCAGGGCTGTTATTTTTCAAAACGGAACAGTCAAGGACGTATTTTGGGAACGACCTAGCGTCAATGAGCAAATCAAATTTACAGATAGTGAAGGAAAATCAGTTTTATTAGAACGAGGTCAAACCTGGATTAGCGCAGTACCCGAAAGAGGATCGGTTACATGGGAGTAAAAAAACAAGCACCTTCAATCAACGGCTATTGGTTAAAAACGGTTGATAAAATCAATTCACTAGCAACGATAACCGGTCTGACTGAGTCGGCGATTGTTGGGGTGTTTATATATTTATCATTTCAGCCGCCACTAGACTCCGTATTGTTTTGGCTTGGGCTCCTTCTGCTGGCAATTACATTAATTATCATGAATGCTATTTTGCTCCACCATACTATTAAACCTTTACGAGACATACTGGCTGTTACCGCAAAGGCAAATAACGAGACTACAACCACCCTTAAGCAACCCAATCTTAATAGTGACAAATACAAAGATAGTGGTTTTGATATTGCTGTCTCGGCTATATATAATCGTTCTCTTAACACACCTACCGAAATTGCGTCTAGCTCAAATGTAGGCTGTGATGACCTAAAGGAGGCTCTAGATAGAATTAAGCACAAAATCATTACGTTAAACCACGACGGTGACATTATCTATTATAATAAAAATGCTCCAGTTAAGGACTCTCCTAGTGGTGATGACCGTACCGAGCTAGAACTAATCTTTAATGGCGAAGACAACTTTGAAAATTGGTACCATAATATTAAAGATAATGCCGTTAATGCAGAAAATACATGGCATCGGATTTCGGATAGCGTACCCGGTCAAGAAGAAAGGCGCCTTTTTGATATCGAGGTAAATTTCAAAAAAGGAAGCAAGCATGAGACAGTTATTTCAGTCCTAGATCGGACCAAAGATTACGAGTCAGACGAAGAAGCGTTAGATTTTATCGCTTTTGCTGCTCATGAGCTACGTGGACCCATCACTGTCATAAAAGGTTATCTAGACGTCCTCCATGAGGAGCTTAAAGGCACACTTGTCGAAGATCAGGAAGAGTTATTTAATCGTCTGAACGTTTCTTCTAATAAGCTGTCGGGCTATATTAATAATATCCTCAATACATCTCGCTATGATCGACGACACATGAAAGTTATTTTATCCAAAGACTCCTATAGTAAAGTTTATGCAGGGATTGCCGACGACATGCAGCAACGCGCAACCACTCAAGGACGGACGATTGAAGTCACTATTCCTGAAAATATTTCGTCGATTGCCGTAGATAGAAATAGCATGAGTGAAGTAATGGCAAATCTAATTGATAACGCTATAAAATACAGCAACGAAGGAGGTTTAGTCTTAGTTTCTGCTAAAGATTCTGGGGAATTTGTAGATTTTATCGTCACAGACAAGGGCATAGGTATGCCCAGTAATGTAGTAGAAAATTTGTTTCGAAAATTTTATCGGTCGCATCGTTCCCGTGAAGCGGTCGCCGGTACAGGAATTGGGCTATATATTACAAAAGCTATCGTAGAATCACACGGTGGTCATATTAATGTCACGTCATCAGAAGGTAAGGGCTCTACGTTTACAGTTTCGCTACCAACATACGATTCAGTATCTAAAAAACTTGACGAGAACAAGAGTAATGAGGATATAATTAAAGAAGGTGGTGGCTGGATAAAAAATCATGGAATGTATAGGGAGTAACAAATGCAAACAAAAAATATTTTATGTATAGAAGATGACAGATTTATCGGCGAGATGTACGTCAGAAGCCTCCGAAAGGCTGGCTACTCAGTCGATTGGATGATTGACGGCAACGATGGTCTAGTTGCAGCACAAAACAAAGATTATGACATTATATTACTAGACGTGATGCTACCAGAAAAAAGAGGCCCTGAAATACTCCAGGAGCTTAGAGGAACAGAAAAAGGTGATATGATTCCAAACACAAAAGTTATTGTGTTAACTAATTTTGAGCAAGATATTCAATCTAGAGAGTGGATGGAAAAAAACGCCGATGCATATCTAATTAAAGCGGATATTACTCCCCGTAAACTGATTGATAATATCGATAAATTATTAAATAGTTAAATTCTGATTTGGTGATCGCACCGGGAATCGAACCCGGATTGTCAGGATGAGAACCTGATGTCCTAACCGTTAGACGATGCGACCTCAATCTATATTTTATCAAAATACCCTCTGTATTACCAGAGGGTAAAATTTACTAAACACGCTGCACTATTGGTCTTGTTTTGCAGGGTTCTTATGAGATAACAGATAAATAATCGGTAGAATACCAGCCGAATTAATCAAAAACATAAAAATAAACCAACCCTTGGATTGATTTTCGCCTGCACGATAAAGTGCAACACCCTTTAGTACTACCTCAATAATCACTAGGATTATAATTAGTATCATTACCCATGTTGGCAAAGTTTGGTTAATTGTTACTGACTCTTCCATTATACTCTCCTTATTTAATGATATAATTATAACATGAAGATACATATAGGCACAGACCACGCAGGTCTAGAATTTAAAGAAAAAATTGTTGTACATCTCAAAAATAAAGGTCACGAGGTAACAGATCATGGTGCCCATCAGTACGATCCCGATGACGATTATCCCGCTTTTTGCATTGCAGTTGGCGAGGGCGTTGTACTAGATGAGACTGACGGACACGAAAGTTTAGGAGTAGTTTTTGGCGGTTCGGGAAACGGCGAACAAATAGCGGCTAATAAAGTATATGGCGTTAGAGCAGCGTTAGTGTGGAACGAAGATACGGCCAGACTAGCCCGCCAACACAACAATGCCAATATTATCTCTATTGGCGCACGACAACACACGGAAGAAGAAGCTGTTAAATTAATAGATATTTTTATTAATGAGCCCTTTTCAAACGAGGAGCGACACATTCGCCGCATATCCCAGATAAAGGAGTATGAAAACTAATGGAAGAAGCAGTTAACCTCTTAAGCCCGGGACAAAGCGAACAAATAGCTAATGGCATTTCCCATTTATTTCCGATCCTCGCCATTAGTGCAGGAACTGTATCGTTAATTTTAGTTATATATTTTGTCGTAATTATTATCCTGAAGGTGTCCGTCAGCAAACGAAACGCCAAAATGCGAGATGACATCGCAGAAATTCGTCGTATCCTTGAGGGAAAAGCAAGGATAACGCCACACGATGAACATCATCATCCAGAAATTCATTTAGCGGATGGCGCAATAAAAAGAGAAGAAGGGGATAGAATATGATCGATCACAACAAAAACGCCATTAACCTACACAAAAAACATGGTGGTAAATTAACTACCTCACTAAGAGATACCGACGAAATAACCAAAGAGAAGCTCTCTGCTTACTATACACCTGGTGTAGCCGCTGTTAGCAAAGAGATAGCAAATAACCCCAGCAAGCTTCGTGATTTTACCTGGACAAATAATCTTGTTGCCGTTATATCCGATGGCTCAGCGGTTTTAGGACTTGGTGATATTGGACCTAAAGCCAGCTTGCCGGTCATGGAAGGCAAATCTTTTTTATTTAAACATTTCGCTGACATAGACAGTGTGCCGATTATTTTAGATGTACATACTCCAGACGAAATTGTTCAGACTATAAAAAATATAGCTCTTAGTTTCGGTGCGATTAATCTAGAAGATATCGCCGCACCTAAAGCTTTTGAGATAGAAGAAAGGCTAAAAGCCGAGCTTGACATACCGGTATTCCATGACGATCAACACGGAACTGCAATCGTGACACTGGCTGGATTAATTAACGCGACAAAAGTCGTCGGCAAAAAACTTGATGACACCAAGATTGTGATTGTCGGTGCAGGGGCAGCTGGAGTAGCTATTACAAAATTGCTTAGCCTATATTCAAACGCGGATATAATCTCTGTAGACAGTAGAGGCATAATAAGTTCTTCTCGTAACGACTTAAACGATTCAAAGAAAGAACTTCTTCTTTTGACCAACAAAAACGACATTAGTGGCGACTTGAGTGACGCACTGTCTGATGCTGATATTTTTATCGGCGTGAGCCAACCCAATTTACTAACTAAAGATGATGTCCAGAAAATGGCAAAAAAACCGATAGTTTTTGCGCTAGCCAACCCCGACCCAGAGATACTTCCAGAGTTAGCCAAGGAGGCGGGTGTCGCGGTGATAGCCACTGGACGAAGTGACTATCCAAATCAAGTCAATAACGCAGTAGCATTTCCTGGAATATTTCGTGGCGCACTTGACAATCAAGTTAGTAAAATTACCGATAATCACAAAATTAAAGCTGCTGAGGTAATTGCCTCTTTAGTTGACAGTCCGAACGCCCAAAATATCATACCGTCGGTTTTTGACGAGCGACTGGTTCCGTCAATCGCAAAGGAAATTACACAAAATAAATCTTAGGTTATTGTTGCCTATTGAAAAAAACAGCATAATCCACCATACTAAGCATAAGAGAACATAAGGGGTTGGGAAATTAATAAAACTACTTTAACTAAAAAATTAATAGCGATTCTTTCAATTGGTCTGGCTATAACACTACTTTTTTTCGGTAGTTTTCTTGTGGATCAGTACATTTATGCTTTTCTTCCTAAACCGTTATCTAGCATTTATCTACTGTATGTCAGCCTTTTCACCGCAGTGCTTTTTCTAGTATTAACATTACGTTTTACCTTAAAGAATTCACCCAAAAAAGCATCTCTAGATTATTTACGTGACACAAATAGAGAGTTAAATGAGCTAGCTGATAAATCTGCTACCATCTTAAATGCCATCGGGGACGGTGTCGTTTTGATTGACAATGAAGGTACGATTAAATTGTTAAATCCGAGTGCCGGCCAAATACTCGGATGGTCAACAGAAGATGCAGTCGGTCTTAACTACAATTCGGTCATCAAATTGGTTGACGAGCAAGACTCGGATGTCACAATAGAAAACAATGTGGTGTCACAAGTCATAGGACAACACACCGAAGTTCGCCCACCGACCCTAACCATGAAAACCCGTAACGACAAAAAAATATTAGTTTCACTAGTAGCATCGCCGATAGGCTCGGCCGGCCAAGGGGTGATTGTCATTTTTCGAGATGTCACCAAAGAAAAAGCTGAGGAGCGCGAACAAGCCGAATTCATTTCTACAGCCAGCCATGAAATGCGCACTCCTGTAGCTTCTATCGAAGGATACTTGGGATTAGCTCTAAATCCTGCTACATCCACCATTGACGCCCGAGCTACGGATTATATCCAAAAAGCGCAAAATTCTGCCTCGCACCTCGGTAGACTTTTTCAAGACCTACTAGACGTCTCAAAAGCCGATGACCACCGCCTGTCAAACAGTCCAGAGGTGACAGACGTCACAGATCTAGTGAAGAGTGCTCTTGATGACCTCCAAATAAAAGCTGCAGAAAAAACTTTATCTTTGACCTTTAAGCCAGCAGCTGCTTCGACTACCAATATGACGAAAATTCAACCGATTTATTACGCCAACATTGACCGTGGACATCTTCACGACCTAATAACTAATCTAACTGAAAATGCCATAAAATATACCGTACAAGGTGGTGTCACTGTAGATGTAGAAGGTGATTCAGATCATATCTTAATTAGCATTACGGACACTGGTATTGGCATACCGAATGAAGATATTCCACATCTTTTTCAGAAATTTTATCGTGTTAACAACAAAGAGACTAATGAAATCGGGGGTACAGGGCTGGGATTGTATCTCGTTAGGAAGCTCGCTGAAGCCCTAGAAGGCAGGGTGTGGGTGGAGAGTGAGTACGGTAAAGGTGCGACCTTTTTTGTAGAACTACCGCGACTAAACAACCCTGCCAACGTTCCGACTGCTACGCCACTACAAAGCTCGCCGACCACCGCTCAAACCCCTCCAGCCCCTACATTAAGCAGTGCAGTTGTAACACCGAATAAAAATAACGAACAACCATCACCGATGTCAAACTATAGCGTCCCAAGAGGAGACACCCTAACCGCTGAACAAAAAGCAGAATATGTTAAAAAATTACAAAGGATGGGGCAAAATAATAATTAATATAGCATAAGGGGTATGGTATTTTTTACATATCTTATGTACAATAGGGGTAAATATGACCAAGATATTATTAGTAGAAGACGATAAAAGTTTACGTGAGATCTACGGTGTACGTCTCAGTGCAGAGGGTTATGAAATCGTCGCAGCAGGGGACGGCGAAGAAGCTTTGGCCATTGCTGTAAAGGAACGACCCGACCTAATCATTAGTGACGTTATGATGCCAAAAATTAGCGGTTTTGACATGTTAGATATCTTGAGGGCGACTCCTGAAACAAAGGATCTAAAAGTTATTATGATGACGGCACTCAGTAGTGACGATCAGAGGCAGAGAGGTGAGGCACTAGGTGCAAACAGGTACCTTGTTAAATCTCAAGTTGGTATTGAAGATATCGTCAGAACTGTTCACGAAGTACTAGGTGATATTCCTGGTGCACAGCCTACTCCAGCTGCCGATTTTGAAAATGTTCAAGCACCTATTGAGCGGACAGAGGGTTCCGTACCACTTGGCGCCCCGTTGGCCAGCACTCCAGCAGAGATTGAAGCAGCCTTGACGATAGAGACACCTACGCCTGAAGTTACCCCACAAGTAGCTCCTGAACCAGCAACCCCTGCACCTATTCCGGCGCCAGAAGTTCCCCAAGAACCTATAGCTCCCTTAGCGCCACAACCAACGCCAGAGCAGCCTGTTGTCGCCCAGTCAGCACCCGCAGAGCCAGTAATTCCAACAGTATCAACTCTTCCGCCAGAACCTACTCAACCAACCCCAACCCTACCTCCTGCACCAGCTCCAGTTGATACACCAATATCAGCGCTATCATCAAACACCATTGACCAGCCAGCACACGAACTTCCTTCGCCAACAGCACCATTTTCTACACCTGCACCAGAGTCACTTCGCGAGCAAGCGATGCCTCAGGTCGCGCAACCCCTAGACGCTCCAGTTCCGGCTCCAGTTCCGGCACCAACTCAGGCACCAACTCAGGCACCAACGCCAGCACCAGCACCCCTAGAAGTAACGACTCCGCCACAAGAAACAGTGGCTCCTCAAGGACCTCTTCCAGAACCTCCTGTGTACGCTCCAGACCCTCAAGTAGCTCCTCCAGCTACACAAACAATGTCTGCCGAGCAGCCCATAGCGCAACCTCAGCAACCGACTCAACAGGCTTATGTCTCTGAACAGCCTACTCAGCCTATCGAAACACCTGCTCCAGCACCGGCACCGGCTCCGTTCTCACCACCTCAGCCGCTTGATCGTTCAGATGAGCCAGATTTTGCCCAAATGTTAAATGACGAACTGAGCTTAAATGACCCAAGCCAACCACCAACACCACCAGCGTCTCAATAAACACTTAGCACAATCGCTTGGTATATCACGTCGTCAGGCAGACGAACTAATATCTAGTGGACAGGTTAAAATTAATGATGTAATCGTGCCTTTAGGTACTAGGTTTGATGCTTCAAAAGATAAAGTCACAGTCAAAGGAAAAACTGTCAAGCCAAGCACAGAGCTTGACTATATATTATTAAATAAGCCTAGGAATTACGTCTGCTCGCGCAAACAGCAGGGAAGTGCGCCGACTATCTACACGCTCTTGCCTGAGCAGCTTCATCACCTAAAAACTGTTGGGCGCTTAGATAAGGATAGTAGTGGATTGATTTTACTCTCAAATGACGGCGATTTTATTCAACAAATGACGCACCCGAGTTTTTATAAGAACAAAAATTACCTAGTTACCCTAGATAAACCTATGGAACCACTACACCAGCAAATGATTAACGACTATGGCCTGCAGCTAGAAGATGGTCCGAGTAAATTGCAACTTGAAAAACTTAACGACAACGCCAAAACTTGGCGAGTAACTATGCATGAAGGTCGCAACCGACAGATTAGACGCACATTTCAAGCATTAGGCTATACCGTCACGAAACTTCATCGCACTAACTTCGGCAAATACGAACTCAGCGATTTGGCACGTGGCCAATACAAGACTGTCAGTAAACTCTAGCGCCAAAATCGCTTTTTTGCTATAATCAACAGATATGGCAAATAAATTACCAATAGTCGCAATCGTCGGGCAAGCAAATGTGGGCAAAAGCTCACTTTTTAACCGACTAGTCAAATCACGACAGGCAATCGTTGCCAAAGAAGCCGGCACAACCCGCGACAACGTCACTGGCCAGGTAGAATACAGAACAAACGACGATGACCTAGCACAATTCACACTGATAGATACTGCCGGACTCAAAGACCCTAATGACGACTTTGAAATGACTATCCAAGACCAGATAGCTGACGCATCAGAGCTTGCAGATATTATCCTCGTCACGGCAGATTCTACCCAGTATCCGAGTGACGATGATCGCACTATTGCAAAAAAAGCCCTCAAAAGCAAAAAGCCGACTATTTTACTCCTCAATAAAGCTGACCTAAAGGGCAGCCTAAAAGAGGACGAGTTTCGTCGCCTAGGAATTAAAGATATCATTCGCACCAGTGCTCACCATAATCTTGGCGTGACAGAACTTTTAAATAAAATCGCCGACATCTTGCCGCCAGCTACTCAAAAACCAATTGATGATGTTTTAAAAATTGCGCTAATCGGTCGACCAAACGTTGGTAAAAGCTTTCTTTTTAACACACTTGCCGGGAAACAACAGGCGATTGTGGCCGATGTTGCTGGCACCACGCGCGATTTAAACCGCGTCATCGTCAACTACCATCAGCGCCCATTAGAGCTAATTGATACCGCCGGCGTCCGAAAGCAAGGCAAACAAGAAGTCGGTATTGAGAAATTCTCAGTTTTACGCACCATGAGCGCCATCGAAGAGGCCGATATATGCTTTTTAGTGATGGATGTCAATGAACTAAATACTCAGCTTGATCAACGGCTCGCAGGAATTATCGCTGAAGCCGGCAAAGGCTTGGTGATTGTTGTCAGCAAATGGGATAGCGTCAAAGACAAAGACGCCTTCACTAGGGACCAGCTAGCGCCAAAAATCGCCAACAACTTTGACTTTGTACCCTGGGCGCCCCTGATCTTTACCAGCAGCATGACTGGACAAAACGTAGCAAAACTGTTTGACCTAGCTGTAGAGATTGACAAAAGGCGACATCAACCTACAAAAACTCGTGTTTTAAATGACATGCTCCAAAAGTCTATCAGCAAACACCCACCAGCTGGACTTAAAAATACCCATCCAAAATTGCGCTACATCGTTCAGACTGATCAAACACCACCATGGTTTGTTATTTATGGTAGTAATCTAAAGTTTGTTCACTGGAGCTACAAAAGATACCTAGAACGCCATATTCGTGACACCTATGACTATATCGGCACACCAATTAAACTGAGTTTTCGCGACGAAAAACAGATCAAAGCCAATCGTGAACGAGCCAAAAAAGATGAAGATAATCCTAGCTCAAGGTAACCCTGGGCTACCCTATAAAGGCACTCGTCACAATATCGGCTTTGAGTCCCTCGATTTTTATGCGGCTAGCCACAACCAGATTTGGACCGAAAAGTCCAAATTCAAGGCTCAAATATGTGAATTTACAAAAGGTGACCAAAAAATCCTTTTGGTCAAACCGACAACATTTTACAACTTAACTGGTGAAGCTGCCCGCGCTTTAATTGATTTTTACAAACTTGACGCTAGCCAGGATCTACTTGTTATTCACGATGACCTCGCTCTTGATTTTGGAAAAATCCGCATAAGACAGCAGGGAAGTGATGCCGGCAACAACGGTGTCAAATCACTCAACGCTCACATCGGGACGCACTACACCCGCCTACGCATCGGCACAGCCAATGAAATACTTCAGCTAAATCCTGACGCCGACTTCGT